>CAXNDB010000033.1:0-7014 GCA_964201025.1 Rickettsiales bacterium UBA1997
CTCAAATATCTGTCCTGAAATCGATAATTATCAATCAGCTTTTTTACTTTTATATAAATATTTTCTAGAAGAAAAAAATCAACTTTTGCAAATTAAAAATAAAAATGTAGAAATTAAAAAGAACTTAGAAAAACTTAATAAATTTAATAATAAAGAATTTACAAAATTACAAAAAAATTTTACTATAAAATACAAAAAAAATAATAAACCCAATGTCTAATCCAAGCAAAAAACTCAATCTTAAATCACAAGATTCAACAATTAAAAACACTGAATCTAATCTACAAAACAAGCCAAATTCAGAAGTTTCTTCGCTCGATGAATTTCTTTTGGAAATTTTTATCGATTTTCTAAATAATGAAAAAACCCATCATGATATTTTTGAGTTTCATCCTAGATTATTGAAATTTATTGCAATGAGGATTGGCAACAAAATCCAAAACGCTTTAAGGGCAAAAAAATCTAAAAGTGGCAAAAATGCTAAAAAAAATAATAAAAAAGCACAAATTTTGCCAGAAGAAGAGGTTAGAATTGATAACAAAAAAAAGATTGATATTGCAATTGCTCCACAAATAGAGGGATCAAGCCCAAGTAGCGTAGTTGAGCCTTCAAATAGACCTACAAAATTATTTACTCCGGGTGGAAAAGCCAGTGCATTTAATGAAGATAAGAATTTTATTATTGATAGTGAAAAGCTGGAAAATTTGACAATTATTGGTAATTCAGAAGAGGTGGTGGTTAATTTAGTTATTGAACAATTAAAGAATTTACAAGATAAGTTAAAAGCCAAAGAAGTTGTGTTTAAAACTATTGATGATGTCGTAGATTTTACCAAAGGTAAACTGAAAAATTTACAAATTTCTAATGAAAATAACATTGTAAAAATTGTCAATAAACCTGAAAAAATTGAAGTGAGCGAAAAGATTGAAAATAAAATCGAGAGAGTTGAGAAATTAGAAAATAAATCTGAGAAAATTGTCAATCAAAATGTGATGAATGATAATTATACAAAAAACACAAAGCAAAATAATGTTTTGAAAGATGAGGTTCCAAGTCCTTCGCCCAAGCTAATTCATGTCAAGGTTTCTTTCAATGCGAGCGATTTAAAATCTTTAACTAATACTCTTTTTGAAAATGTGGGTAAGTGGCAAAATCAAATAAAAAATCAATCCAATGATTATAGAAAAAATGCCAAAATTCAACAAGAAGATCGCACGATTTGCCTTTAAAAAAATTTCAATTATAATCTATAAAAATATTTTATTTTATGCCTAATATTTTAAATTTTTTTAGCAAAATAATTTTTTAAGCAGTGAAAAATCATAATGAAATTAACAAAATAAACGATAATTATTTGCTAGAAATTCCTGCAGAATTTGGTGATAATAAAGTTTTGATGCATAGCTGTTGCGCGCCTTGTGCGGGAGATTTGATGGAGCGTATGATCGCCTCAAAAATTGACTTAACAATTTTCTTTTACAATCCAAATATTCATCCCAAAAAAGAATATGAAATTCGTAAAAATGAAAATATTCGTTTCGCTGAAAAACTCGGAATTCCTTTTGTCGATGCCGATTATGATGTACAAAATTGGTTTTCTCGCGCTAAGGGCTTGGAATATGCTCCCGAAAGAGGTGAGAGATGCACCAAATGCTTCGATATGAGGTTTGAGCGAACGGCACTTTATGCCTATGAAAATGGTTTCAAAGTAATAACTTCTTCACTGGGAATTTCGCGTTGGAAAGACATGGAGCAAATCAATGAATGCGGGATTCGTTCTTCAAAAAATTATGATGGAGTTAATTATTGGACATATAATTGGCGCAAGGCGGGAGGAGCGGAAAGAATGTATAAAATTGCGAAAAAGGAAGAATTTTATAAACAAGAATATTGTGGTTGTATTTTTTCACTTCGTGATAGTAACGAGTGGCGAGTTTCTAAGGGGCGCGATGCAATAAAAATTGGCGAAGAATTTTATAAAGAAGTCGAAATTGATAAAAAAATGTTAGAAATTAAATAAATTTTTTGTTAAAAAAAATTAGCAAATCAATTTAATAATAAATAATTTGTAAATTTTTTTAAAATTATTTACAATTTTTCGTTGTTAAAAATTATTCACATAAAATTAAAATGAAAAAAGAAATCAATATATCTTTGCCAGATGGTGCTGTTCGCAAATTTGAGAGCGGAATAAGTGGTTTTGAAATTGCTAAATCAATTTCGATTTCCTTGTCAAAAATTGCTTTGGCAATTCGTATAAATGGTGAGTTGCGAGACCTATCTTCTAGGCTTGAAGATGATTCCAAAATTGAAATTATCACTCCAAAATCGGGTGCGGTTGCCCTCGAAATTATTCGTCATGATTGTGCTCACATTATGGCGCAAGCAGTTAAAGAGCTTTATCCCGAAACTCAAGTAACCATCGGACCTGCCATCGAGAATGGTTTTTATTATGATTTTGCTCGCAAAAATCCTTTTGCTACTGAAGATTTAGAGAAAATTGAAAACAAAATGCGCGAAATTGTTAAGCGCGATGAGAAGCTGATTCGTGAAGAGTGGGAGCGAGACGAGGCCGTTAAATTTTTTGAAAAAATTGGTGAAAAATATAAAGCAGAAATTATTTCTTCAATTCCGGCTGAACAAAAAATTTCTCTTTATCGTCAAGGTGATTTTATTGATTTATGTCGTGGACCGCACGCGCCTTCAACTTCACATGTTAAATATTTTAAATTAATGAAAGTGGCTGGAGCTTACTGGCGCGGTGATTCTAAAAATGAAATGTTGCAAAGAATTTACGGAACGGCATGGGAAAGTGAAGAATCTTTGAAAAATTATTTGCATGTTTTGGAAGAGGCGGAAAAAAGAGATCATCGTAAAATTGGGCGTCAACTCGATTTATTTCATATTCAAGAAGAGGCGACGGGTTCAGTATTCTGGCACCATAAAGGCTATATTATTTATCGTGAAATTGAAAATTATATTCGTAGAAAAATCGAGCAAAATGGCTATGTTGAAGTAAAAACTCCACAATTAATCGATAAAGTTTTGTGGGAAAAATCGGGTCATTGGGAAAAATTTCACGACAATATGTTTATTGCTGAAAGCGAAAATCGCTTACTTGCAGTTAAGCCGATGAATTGCCCCGGACATGTGCAAATTTTTAATCAAGATTTAAAATCTTATCGACAACTGCCACTGCGCATGGCAGAATTTGGATCATGTCATCGCAATGAATCTTCAGGTTCGCTTCACGGCATTATGCGCGTTCGCGCTTTCACCCAAGATGATGCACATATTTTTTGCGAAGAGCATCAAATTAACGATGAAACTTTAGCTTTTTGTGAATTATTAAAAGAAGTTTATCGTGATTTTGGATTTCACGATATTTTGGTAAAATTTTCAACACGTCCTGAAAAGCGGGCAGGCTCCGACGAAGTGTGGGACAAGGCGGAAAAAGCTTTGGAACAAGCAATTAATCATGCCGGTTTGGAATATCAACTTAATCCCGGAGAGGGCGCGTTTTATGGTCCAAAGCTTGAATTTACTTTGGTTGACGCTTTAAAAAGAGAATGGCAATGTGGAACTTTGCAAGTTGATTTTGTCTTACCTGAACGCTTGGACGTAAATTATGTGGCACAAGATGGCTCTAGAAAGCGTCCCGTTATGCTTCATCGAGCAATTTTGGGAAGTTTAGAAAGATTTATTGGAATTTTAATCGAAAATTATGCCGGAAAATTTCCATTATGGTTGGCACCGGTACAAGTTGTTATCGCTACAATAACTAATGAATTTGATGATTATGCTAAAATGGTTTTTAAAAAATTACAAGCATCGGGAGTTAGAGTTCAAATCGATTTGGATTCGCAAAAAATTTCTTATAAAATTCGTGAACATTCTTTGCAAAAAGTGCCTTACATCGTGGCGATTGGTAAAATTGAGGCGACGAATAATAAGGTTTCAGTGCGAAAAATTGGCAGTGAACAACAAGAGCTTGTTGATTTAAATGAATTTGAAACGAGAATTATTGCTGAAATTAAAACCAAATAAATCATGAATTATCAAGGCTTAGAAGAGCTAAAATTATTTAATAAATATTTAAAAAAATATAATGAATCAATCGTAAATTTTTTTATTGATAATGTTGATAAAAAAACTAAATCAGTATTAGATTTCGGTGCTGGGATTGGAACTTTAGCGGAAATTTTTTATAAAAAAACCTCGATAAAACCCGAATGTTTTGAAATATGCAAAGAATCGCAAAAAATATTGTTGCAAAAGGGATTTAAACTGCAAAATGAATTTTTAAACGAAGAAAAATATGATTTAATTTATTCTTCAAATGTTTTAGAGCATATCGAGCGCGATTTTGAGACTGTAGCTGATTTAAAAAAAATGTTAAAAAAAGATGGTCATTTAATAATTTTTGTTCCTGCGTTTAATTTTTTATTTACCGAATTTGACGTTAAAATTGGACATTTCCGCAGATATAATGTCGAAATGCTTAAAAAAATTTGCGATCAAAATGATTTAGATGTTGAAAATATAAGTTTTTTTGATTCCGTGGGTTTTTTTATTTTACTTTTTATAAAATTTTTTGAAATTGATTCTTGCAAAAAAATTACCTCTAAAAATTTAATATTTTATTAAAAAATTTTTGTTAAAATAAATATTATTTTAGATTTAATTTTTAGAAAAATTTGCGGTAAAAATATAATTTTAATTGCTAGAAAAAAATAAAAACTTTAGATCAATTAACTATTCATTGATCTAAAGAAGTCTTCATTAGTTTTACTATGTTGTATTTTCTCAAGTAAAAACTCCATCGCTTCGACCGGATTCATCGGATTAACGATACGACGAAGCATCCAAATTTTCGAAAGTGTTGCGCGATCGGTGAGAAGTTCTTCCTTACGCGTTCCTGATTTAGTAATGTCGATGGCTGGGAAGATTCTTTTATCAGAAATTTTGCGATCGAGTACAATTTCGCAATTGCCCGTACCTTTAAATTCTTCAAAAATAACTTCATCCATTCTAGATCCCGTATCAATCAAAGCAGTGGCGATGATTGTCAAAGAACCGCCTTCTTCGATATTTCTGGCTGCACCAAAAAATCTTTTTGGTTTTTGTAAGGCATTCGAATCAACGCCGCCCGTTAAAACTTTACCCGATGATGGAATCACGGTATTGTAGGCACGAGCCAGTCGAGTGATAGAATCAAGCAAGATAACGACATCTTTTTTTGCTTCGACTAAACGACGAGCTTTTTCGATGACCATTTCGGCAAGTTGAACATGTCGCGTAGCTGGTTCATCAAAAGTTGAACTCACAACTTCGCCATTAACGCTTCGAATCATGTCGGTAACTTCTTCGGGACGTTCATCGATTAATAAAACTAACAAAATAATTTCGGGATTATTGGAAGTGATAGCATGAGCGATATTTTGCATCAAAGAAGTTTTTCCGGTGCGAGGCGGGGCAACGATCAACGCCCTTTGTCCTTTGCCAAGCGGAGTGATCATATCGATGATGCGAGTGCTAATATCGGCGTTGGTGGCAGTTTTATCAACTTCAAGATTAATCTTTTTTTGTGGATAAAGTGGGGTTAAATCATCGAAAAATACGCGATTACGAATTTTTTCAGGTAAATCGTGATTGACCTCATTTACTCTAAGTAATGCGAAATATCTTTCACCTTTTTTCGGTGCACGAATTTGACCTTTAACGGTGTCACCTGTTCTTAAAGCAAAACGTTTAATTTGGCTTGGCGAAACATAAATGTCGTCTGATCCAGGAAAATAATTCATTTCGGGAGCGCGTAAGAAACCAAAGCCATCTTCAAGAACTTCTAAAACGCCTTCGCCGACAATAACATTTTCAGGATTTTGATCGGAAAAATTTTTTAAAATATGATAAATAATGTCTTGACGACCGTATTCACTAACGCTTTCAAGTCCCATTGAAATAGCAAATTTTGCTAAATATTCGACGGGATGATTTTTTAAATCTTGTAAATTTAGTGTTTTGGCACCAACATTTTGCGTTTTTAAAGATTCTTCATCTTCATCGGCGATACTTTGATTCTCAGCGTTTTGTGCTTTATTTTCAATTGGAGAATTTTCGGCATTTGGCACGATCGGCGCTGTTGTTATGATTGGGTTATTTGGTTCAATAATATTTTTCTTCGGATGAGTTTGGTTGTTTCTTCTAAGTAAATTACCAGTTTGCATTTTTGGAGTTTTATTTTCAATCGCAATATCATTATTTTTAGAAATCAGGTTTTCGTTTCCAGATTCGGCAATGTTGTTTTCTAAATTTGCATCATTATTTTTTGAGGCGCCTGAAGCGTTGAAGCGCAATGTTAAAGTTGACATTTATGAGATTGATTGATTAAAGATTGAAATGTTAAGTTTGATATGAAATTAATTTGTGAATATTTTTTGGTATTATTTGCAAACTGCAAAAAGAAAGATTTAGATAAACTTTGTTGGAACGGATAATAAGTTCAGCTTCGCAATGAGTCAAGAATTATTTTGTATTAAAAAAAATTTTTAATATTAGTAATAAATTCTATTCCTAAAAAAATTGCCGCAACCGAAACTGCAATTCCGAGACAGCCAACTATAATTCCCAAGATAACAACCAAGCCATCTTTGGAAAGCATGCCAAAGGATGCGATTAAAATTCCTAAACCCGGAATATAATTTGAAAGAGGCATGGGAAGCACTATAAAACTTGAAAAAAGGAGCATGAAAAAACCAGTAATTCTTTCCGCTAAAGGTGTGGTCATGAAGGTGTATCGCGGTTTTAAAAATCTTTCAATTTTTCTAATTAAGGAAGAAGATTTCTGCACTAACATTGCTAGAACCGAGCGCTTAACTGACAAATTAATAAATTTTTTGGGAAGTCGTGGCGATGAATAGCCTATGAACATTTGATAAGAAAAAATCACCAAAGGCATCGAGATAATACTTGGAAAGGGCGGTGGGGTTGGAATTATAATGGCGAAAGCAAAAA
>CAXNDB010000034.1:0-7010 GCA_964201025.1 Rickettsiales bacterium UBA1997
TAATTCATCATAGTGCGAAAGGTTGGTAATGTGGGCACGAAGCCGTTCAAAAAATTTAATTTTGTAAATAAATTTTTTGGAATCTTCCAATTTTTCGCCCTCGGCTAAATCGCCTCCGCCATTTGGAACATAGACCGAAGCCACACGAATCGCACCGCCTTTGAAAGAAATCACCGCTTCGATATAACGAGCTTGCAAATCTTCACCGCCATCAATGCCATCATTTTTACTTAGAGAGGGTAAGCCCTTGACCACATCTTCAATTTTATATTTTGATAAAATGGCAACGCCATTATAAGTTTTTTGTCCGTAAACCGCTGAATTATAGCCCACATCGAGCAAGGCTTCAAAAGGAAAAGCATTTTCTTCGCATTTTAATTCTTGCAAACAAACTATGTCGGGATTAGAAAATTTTAGCCATTCTAGAAGTCTAGGAAGTCTTGCCTTTATTGAGTTTACATTAAATGTTGCAATTTTAATCATATTATTTGTGGCGTTATTTTTATAAAATATTTTAGATTTTTTAAAGCTCAATTTGGGCAAAAGCAATTTTCAAATCAGCGATTAAATCGTCAGGATTTTCAATGCCAATCGATAAACGAATCAAGCCTTCGGAAATTTCAAATTTATTTCGTAATTCTTCGCTTAAGCCTGAATGAGTAGTCGAAGCTGGATGACAAACCAAAGATTCGGTTCCGCCTAAACTTACTGCCGATTTAAAAATTCTCAAAGAATTAATAAATTTAAAAGCATTTTTGCGACCACCATTAATCATAAAAGCGAAAGTGCTTCCATAGCCTAAACACTGGTTTTTAAAGGTATCTTGATAGTTTTTGTCGAGCAAATATTTGGAATGATAAATTTTAATTTGTGGATAATTTTGCTTCAACCAATCAGCGATTTTTTCCGCCGATTCCGTCGCACGATTCATTCTTAAATATAAAGTTTCTAAAGAACGCCCGATCATCCATGAAGAATGCGGATCGAGATGGGAGCCAAATGCAATGCGAGCAGAGCGAATTTTTTCCATCAAAGATTTTTTGCCAACCACCGCGCCCGCAACTAAATCGCTATGTCCGCCGATATATTTGGTGAGAGAATAGCACACTAAATCAACGCCATGAAGAAGGGGTTTTTGAAAAACTGGACCGAGCAAAGTGTTATCGCAAATAATTGGAATTTCGCAATTATTATGTTGATTAAAATTATCGACGGCTTTGCGAACTTTAGAAAAATCGACCAAAGCGTTGGTAGGATTGCCGGGAGTTTCGATAAAAACCGCACCGATGCGTCCAATTTTTTTACCTTCTTCAAGGGCTTGCGAAATTTTTTCATAATCCAAACCGCAAGTAAATTCTAAAGAATTTATGCCCCAATTTTTTAAGCCATTGCGAATTAAGCCTTCGGTTCCGCCGTAAAGTGGCGAAGAGTGGATGATTACGTCATTGGGTTTTAATAACGCCAAAAACGTTGTGCTGATTGCCGCCATGCCACTGGAAAAAACCGCACAAGAATCGCCATTTTCAAGTAAAGCGATGCGATCTTCAACGATTTCTAAATTCGGATGATTGATGCGACTATAAATTAATCCACCGACCGAAGATTGCGGGGCAGGCTTTTTGCCCGTCGCCACTTCAAAAAAATCGGCGCCATCTTCGGCACTTTTAAAGGCAAAAGTTGAAGTTAAGAAAACTGGAGGCTTGACCGAGCCTTCAGACATAAAGGGATCGTAGCCGTAAGACATCATTTGCGTTTCAAGACTTAAAGTGTGTTCGCCAATTTTAGTTTTTTTGTAAGAATTTTTATTCATTTTTGTTATGGAATTTTATTTTTTTTATTGAATATTTAAGCTATATTGATACAACAAGTAAACTAAAAATTATGAATGAGTTAAATTTTCAGGATATTTTATTAGCACAAAATAGAATTAAAAATTATATAAAAAACACCGCAATTATTGCAAATAAAAAAATTGATGACGTTTTGGGTGCAAAAATATTTTTTAAAATGGATAATCGTCAAGAAACCAACTCCTTCAAAGCCCGCGGAGCTTTTAATGCAGTATTAGCTTTTAAAGAAAAACATGGATTTTTTCCACAAAAAATTGTGGCACAAAGTTCGGGAAATCATGCTCAAGCCGTGGCATTTGTTGGTAAAAAATTTAATATTCCCGTCATAATTTATATGGCAAAAATAACTTCGCCAATCAAGGTTGAAGCGACTCGTAAGCTTGGTGCCGAAGTAATTTTATGCGAAAAACGCAGTGAAGCCAATCGCTTAGCCGAAGAAAAACAACAAGAAGGTTATTTTTTTATTCATCCTTCGGATAATGATGATGTTATTGCGGGGCAGGGCACATGTGCCTTGGAGGCAATTAATGAAATCGGCGAAGTATCGGCAATTTTTGCTCCTTGTGGAGGTGGCGGTTTACTTTCGGGTTGTTTAATTGCCAAAAATGGCATTTCGCCACAAGCACAAGTTTTTGGGTGTGAGCCCTTGAGTGCCAATGATGCATCACGATCAGTTTTGGAAAATAAAATTGTTGGCTATGAAGAATCTCCAAAAACGATTGCAGATGGAGCTAGGACTTTAAAGGTTGCACCGCGATGCTTTCATTATTTAAAACAACTAAATGGTATTTTAGAAATTTCCGAAGAAGAAATTATTTTCTGGCAAAAAAAATTGGAAGAGGAGTTTCAAGAAAAAATTGAACCGACTTCAGCCCTTTCAATTGCTGGTTGTGCACAATATATTAAAAATAATCCGCAAACAAAAAATCAAAAATTTTTAGCAATAATTTCGGGCGGAAATTTATAAAATAAAAAAATTTGCAACTTTAAGTTGAAAATATTTTTAAATTAGAATTTACTGAATTTATGCTTTAGCAATTTCTTGAAAAAATAAATTATGAAAAAAAATAACCCGATAAAAAAACATTTAATTGATGCCGATGAAAAATATTTTGAACATTTTTCTTTTGCTTTTAAAAGTGGAGCACATCTTATGGGAGTAGGCATTGCATTAATTACTCATTCTATCTTACCATGTTTTTTTACCACCACCGCAAGTCGCAATGTAAGAAAAATTAATGAAAAATTTCATCATCGTTCTGAGCTAACAAAAATTCGCAAATCAAAAAATAATTAACATAAAATTCTCATGAAAAAAGTTGCGATTATTGGCTTTGGTTTTTGCGGAATAATGGTTTTCGGTAATATTTTAAAAAAAATTTCTACACAAAAATCTCACAATAAAATCAAATTTATTATTTTTGAAAAAGACGGGGAAGAATCTCTGGGAGCGGGTTTTAGTAATTTTAATGATAATTATATTTTAAATGTTCCCGCTAAAAGAATGAGTCCATTTGAAGAAAGTCCCAATGATTTTTTAGATTTTTTAAAAGAAAATTATCCTGAAATTTATAGTAAAAATGGTCCTGACGGTTATATTTCTCGCAACATTTACGGTCAATTTTTAAAAAAATTACGTAATGATTTTTTTCAACTCGCCAATGATTTAAAAATTGATTGTGAGTTAATTCAAAAAGCTGTTATCGATATTGATGAAGGCTTTAAAATTCACACAGAAAATGCAATTTTTGATGCTGATGAAGTCGTCCTTTCTTCGAGCTTTGTTCAATCTAAATTAAATTATTGCCTTAATGATGAAAAATTAATTTCGCCATTATGGTCAAAAAATTCCATTAATTTTCATCAAAAAAATAATTTTAAGGTTGATGATAAAATTTGTATAATCGGCACGGGGCTTAGTGCCGTTGATGTTTTGGTTGGTCTTAATGCTAAGAATTTTTCGGGAAAAATTTATGCTATTTCACGCAGAGGAAATTTTCCACAACCACATTTTTTACCACAAAATATTATTCCTAATCAAGTTCCAATAAATTTTATTGAAGATAGTGATGCTAAAACAGGAATTGTGAATATTTCGCTGAAATTTAGAAAATTTTTAATAGCTAATAAAAACACTGATTTGCGTCATTTGATTGATTCTATTCGCAGTAAAACCAAGTCTTTGTGGCATAATTTAGATGAAAAAAATAAGAGAATTTTTTTGAAAAAAATATTGCCTTATTGGAATATTTTTCGTCATCGCGTTCCCAATTCATCTTTAGAAATAATCAATAAAATGATTGAAAATAATCGATTAGAAATCGTTAAAAGTTCGGTAAAATCAATCGAAAAAAGCGATGGTAAGTTTATAATTAAAACCAATAAGAAGACTTTGGATTGCGACTACGTGGTGAATTGCTTGGGATTTGATTTTAACATTAAAAATTATCCGCTAATTGCCTCGATGGTGAAGAAAAATTTGTTAAAACAAGATTTGATTTTAGTGCAAAGCAATAATGCAAAAGTGCATTTAGTTGGTGGATTAAACATCGGTCGCGACTTTGAAATTACTGCAGTTCCCGACATTAGAAATGACGCAAATTTAGTGGCACAAAAAATCTTTAATATTCTCGATTAGCCAAATCTAAATGTTGCGGAGTGCCGAAGTGAAAGTAATCGCCCCTTAATTCAATTCCTTCAATTCGGTTTAAAATATTGGCAGAATTTACGGCGTTTTTATAAAATTTTCCAACCGAAAAACATTTTTCATGATTGCCGAGCAAGACCTTTGGATTAAGGATTTGCAAGCCTACATAAACATGACTCATTGAAACTTTTTGTTCATTTTGTGATTTTTTATGATGTAATTTTTTACCGATTAAATCAAAATCTCCAAAAGATTGCGAACTGCCATCATAGCCCCAATAATCTTCAACCTTTTTAAGTCCGAGCAAAAAATCATGGGCATTAATATCAAAATTTTCACTTAAAAAATTTATGTCTGAAAAATTATTTTGATCACGCCACAAAACATCGCCGTTCAAGGTTAAGAGCGGTTTATCAATATCAATTTTATCGAGTGCGTAAATCAAACCGCCTCCCGTTTCAACTTTTTCTTCTTCGCGCGAAAGAATAATTTTTGGATTATTTAAGGAAAGAATGTGTTTTTCAATTTCATCAGCGAGATAAAAAGCGTTGATAATAATTTTTTCTAAAGAAGAAATTTCATCTAATTTTGCTAAAATATAATCGAGAATCGATTTATCTTTAACCTTGACCAATGGCTTGGGAATTGAGTCGGTGAGAGGACGCATTCTTTCACCGCGTCCCGCACAAAAAATAAAAGCTTGGGTAATCTTTGTCATAATTTTTTAGGTTTTGTTGGGAAATAATTGTGTTGCCGTGGCTCCACCTTCAATTTGATAAGTAAGAACTCCGCCCGATTGTGCTGTCCACAATCTTTTGTAATAACCATTAAGCTCAAGAAGGTCTTCGTGACAACCATCTTCAACTATCGCACCATTAGAAAAAACTAGAATTCGATCCATCATTTGCAAAGTTGAAAGACGATGAGCGATTACCAAAGTTGTTTTGTCTTTCATCAAGCTTTTCAAACTTTCTTGAATGATATTTTCATTAACCGAATCAAGTTGGCTAGTCGCTTCATCAAGCACCAAAATTGGAGCATTTTTAAAGAAGGCTCGTGCAATTGCAATTCTTTGACGCTGACCGCCCGAAAGCTTGACACCGCGTTCTCCGACTTGAGAATAATAGCCCTCCGGCATCGCCTCAATAAATCTGTGTGCCGAAGCTTTTTGCGCCGAATCTTTAACTTTTTGCAAAAGCTGTTCTTTGCTTAAATGCTCCTTATTGCCATAAGAAATATTTTCAATTAAATTGCGATGAAATAAAATTGCTTCTTGCGGAATGACGCCAATTGCTTCATGCAAAGAGTCTTGCGAAACCTGAGAAATATCTTGATTATCAATTAAAATTCTACCTTCTTTAACATCATAAAAACGTAATAATAAATTGATAAAAGTTGATTTACCACTGCCTGAACGCCCAACCAAACCAACCCTTTGTCCCGCTTTTATTTTAACCGATTTATCGCTAAAAAGTGGATTGCTATCATCGTAAGAAAATTTAACTTTATCAAAAATAATTTCACCCTTGGAAACTTGAATTTTTTCCTTGCAATCCTTGACTTCACGGGCTTTTTCAATAACTTCCAACGCCTCTTTAATTACACTAAATTCTTCAAGAAAATTACGAATTTGCTTCATCGCATCTTGAATAATATTGTGTAAAAAATTATTGATTCCAAAAATTAAAATAAAATCTCCGACGGTTACTTTTTTATTGGCGTAAAGCCACACTAAAAAAGCAAAACACATGATAAAATAAAACGAAGAAATCAACCCCAAAACTGTGTAATATTTATTCAAATAAATGCCTCTTTGCGAATAAAGATTGGCGAATTTTTTCTGAAATTTATCGACGCGATTAAGTTCAAATTTGGCGCTTGAAAATAATTTTATATTTTGAATATTGGCAAAAATATCAACAATATTTCCCATGATTCGACTTTGTTGATTAGCCACATTCATCGAGACTCGATTAGTGATTAGAGCGGATCGGTAAGCAATTGGAATAATAATAATCACCCAAATAATTAACCCAATTGCGAAAAAATAATTAATCGAACTAAGAACTAGAAAGGCGAAAAAAACCGCCAAAATTCCGCCAACAAAATTATATAAAAATATTTCGATAATTTTTGGCGTTGAGTTAAATAAATCTCGAACCTTATTTACCAAAGATCCAGAGAAATTATTTTGAAAAAAATGATGTGATTGATTTAAAAGTTTTTGAATTGATTCATGGGTAATTTGATGTCGTAATTTCGGCAAAAACATCGTCCACGCATAATCGGAAATTCTTAAAACTATATTTGGCAAAACTATTAAAAATGCCAAAAACATCATGATATGCATAGTCTCTTGAATCACGAGACTGTGGTCTGTAGTAATTATTTTATTTAACAATATTTTTGAAACAAGTGGCACCAAAGAAACGTTGATCGCCATGAAAATTATTACAAAAAAATGTAAAAACAAATAAAGTTTGAAGGGTTTAATTGAGCGAATAATGAAAGAG
>CAXNDB010000035.1:0-6996 GCA_964201025.1 Rickettsiales bacterium UBA1997
GGCGGTAATTCCATTTTCCGAAACTTTTGTTATTGCCAATTTAAATGTTGGCGTCACTTATCTTCTGGCGAGCTCATCACTCGGAGTCTACGGCGTTATAATTGCAGGCTGGGCATCAAATTCAAAATATGCCTTTCTCGGCGCCATTCGCTCTTCAGCACAAATGATTTCTTATGAAGTCTCGATCGGCTTAATCATTATCTCTGTCGTGCTTTGTGCCGGCTCATTAAATTTATCAGAAATCGTTTTATCACAAAAAGATCAATGGTATATCTTACCAATGTTTCCAATGTTTTTATTATTTTTTATTTCAGCTTTAGCCGAAACAAATCGTCATCCTTTTGACCTTCCCGAAGCAGAATCAGAGCTAGTTGCCGGCTATAATGTCGAATATAGTTCAATGCCATTTTCCATGTTTTTTTTAGGCGAATATGCCAATATGATTTTAATTTCCGCCTTCGCTTCAATTTTATTTTTAGGCGGTTGGCTTCCGCCTTTTGATTGCGATTTTTGCAATGCAATTCCCGGATTTATTTGGCTTTGCGCTAAAATTTTCACATTATTATTTTGCTTTATTTGGGTACGAGCAACTTTGCCTCGTTATCGCTACGACCAATTGATGCGTCTAGGCTGGAAGGTTTTCCTTCCGCTTTCATTAATTTGGGTTGTCGGCACCGCAAGCTTTATAGTTTTCGTTAAATAAATATTTAAAAAATGCAAATTTTTAAACAAGCTTCTTCATTTTTGTTAAAAGAAATTTTTCTCGGACATTTATTAACTTTGAGATATATGTTCAAGAAAAAATTTACACTAAATTATCCTTATGAAAAAGGCCCGATAAGCCCGAGATTTCGAGGCGAACACGCTTTGCGACGCTATGAAAATGGCGAAGAGCGTTGCATCGCTTGCAAATTATGTGAAGCGGTTTGTCCAGCTCAAGCTATCACCATCGAGGCCGAAGAGCGTTGCGATGGCAGTCGTCGCACTACAAAATATGATATCGATATGATGAAATGTATTTATTGCGGATTATGCCAAGAGGCCTGCCCCGTAGATGCCATAGTCGAAAGTCCAAATTTTGAATTTTCGACCGAAACTCGTGAAGAGCTTTATTACAACAAAGAAAAACTTTTGGCAAATGGCGATCGTTATGAATATGCTTTGCAAAAAAATATTAATGTCGACGCTGAATATCGTTAAAAATATTTAAAAAACACAAAATAAAATTTACGGATTTATTAATTTTATTTTGACTAAAAATTTTTATAAAATAACATTATCGAACAATTTTTTTAAATAAAATTTCAATGAATTTTACACTTTATCTTTTTTACATTTTTTCATTTGTCTTAATTTCCTCATCGCTTGTGGTTGTAAGCACCAGAAATATGGTAATCGCAGTAATTTTTTTAATTTTAGCATTCTTTAACGTCGCTGGCTTATTTATTTTACTTGGTGCAGAATATATTGCCGTTCTCCTTATCGTCGTTTATGTCGGAGCAATCGCAGTGCTATTTTTATTCGTCGTAATGATGCTCGATGTTGATGCAAAAATCACTGAAGATGTTAACCGCAAAAAACCATTAATTACAATGTTGATTGTGATTTTATTTTGCGAAATTTTCTTAATTACTAAATTTTCGACTATCAATTACGTTGAAATGAATCCTCAATTTCCAACGCCTAAAGATATTCACAACACCAAAGCGATTGGCAAAATTCTTTACACCGATTTTATTTTACCATTTCAAATTGCAGGTGCAATTTTATTTGTGGCGATGATTGGTGCCATTGTTCTAACCATGAAAACCGAAACACGTTACATTCGCAAACAAAATATTTCTAAACAAGTTTCTCGCAATAAAAAAGATACTCTCGTGATAGCTAAAGTCAAAGCTGGCGAAGGCATCGATTTATAATTAAAATTATTTTATGCACCAAATTCAACAACATCATTTTATCACATTATCAATAATCCTATTTTGCATTGGTATCGGTGGAATTTTTTTAAATCGCAAAAATATTATTTCGATTTTAATGTCGATTGAAATAATGCTTCTTGCGGTCAACATAAATTTTGTAGCCTTTTCGGTGTATTTAAATGATCTAGTTGGGCAAATTTTTGCGATTTTTGTACTTACAGTTGCAGGTGCGGAAGCCGCAATTGGTCTGGCGATTTTAGTAGTTTATTTTAATAATCGTAAAAACATCGAATTAGAAAATATTTCTTCAATGAAAGGTTAATGAAAGCAAAATTTGCCACATTTATAATTCCATTTATATTTTTAAGCAATCGAGCCTTGGCTCAAGATTATTGCTCTTCGCCACAAAAATATTACGACGCTATTTTAAACGAAGTTGCCAAAAAAAATCCCAATGTTATTGAAAATTTACCCGCATGTTTAAAACAAGATCGCAATCTGATTTTTAAGGTTTTGTTAATTGATAAAAGTCAATTCCAAAACGTTTCGGAGAATCTTCACGAAGATAAAATTTTTATTAAAAGAATAATCAAAGCCGATCCTGAAATCTTAAAATATGTAGCTCCCGAAGTTCGCGCTGATCCATATTTCATGGAAGAAGCCATTTACATCAATCGCGACGCTTTAAAATATTCTTCTTGGGCCCTTCTTGATAATAAATTATTCATGAAAAAAATGATCGATTTAGATTCGGATAATTATAGATTTGCTTCGGACCGAATTAAGTCACTCGAGGAATTTGCTCGTCTTGCTTTAGAAGATAACGGACTTCTACTCGAATTCGCCCCGCCCAATGTTAAATCCAATAAAGAATTTGTAAAAATTGCCATAAATTCTGATAAAAATGCCATTAAATTTGCCAATCCAAAATTAGCTTCTGATCTAGAATTGCTTGAGCTTGCAACCGATAAAGATCCCCTACCCTCATCAGCTGATTTAGAAAATTATTTACATAAAAATTACATCGAGCAACATTCAAAAAAAAATTTAGGCGAGTTCGTTTCCAATAAAGCAAAATTTTTTAAAAATGCCCAAATTATCGATCGTAATTTTATTACTAAATGGCGAAAAACTTATAATATTGAGAAGGTTGAAATTGGCGAACTTCGAGAAGAATGGCGATTAAATTCCGCCGAATCAAGAAATTACAAAACATCGTGGAATCAAGATTTTAAGGATTATCCCGAACTTATTAATCGCATTGAAAAATTTTTCGCCAAAAGACATATTTTACCCGAATCAATTAGCGATTTACGCACGACATTTCTTTGGAAAGTTAAAGAAAAACCCCTCACTTTGGCCTTTAATCTTTATGGCTTAACCAACACAACTGACGAAATTTTATCGCAAAATTTTTCCAACGTTACCTCAATGACCGCAATCGCACAACTTCAAGAAAAAAAATGGCGCTTATCGATTATTGACGTCATTTTTAATCGCGAAATTAAAATCGATGCAATTTATGAAAATGGACATAAAAAATATACCCTTTGGGATCTTTATAAAATCAATGCAAAAGATAAAAATCCAAAATTACTTTTTAAAATAGAAGATGCGATTTGTAATTATTTTCAAATCTTTGGGGAACAGCCAAATGGTAGATATAAACTTGCTTATCAATCTAAGAAAATTCAATGCCCAGATCAAGATTTAAATGATTTAAATTAAAACTTTATCGGTAGCGAATTTATCAACTCCCAACATATAAAAATCATTAATTTGCTTAATATCGTTAACGGTCCAAGCCAATAATTTTGAGGGTTTAATTTTTTTCAAAAGCTCTGAATTTATTAAAAGATGATCGATGGAAACAAAATCGATTAATTCCATTTCGATCATATCAATAATTTCTTGAAGCCCCGATTGATTATCACAAACTCCCACAAAATTAATTTTTGGCGAGAAAAAATTACGAAATTTTAACGCAATTTTTATAGCCATGGCATAATCTGTTATGTAAGGTGCAAAAAAAACTTTATTTAGATCAATTTCTTTTAAAATTAAATCAGCTTTTAGTTTTTTTAGAACGTCGTCTATGTTATTTTGATCGATATTTTTAAAATCAAACCAATATTCCAATTCATTTTTGTAATATAAATAATCTTGAAGCCTTGGCAATGAAAATTCTTCTTTTTTATTAGGCTTATCGTGCTTTACAAAAAATTCACCATCGACCCACCAAATATCAAATTCTATGGCCTTAAAGCCTTTGGTAAAAGCATTTTTAAGGCTTGCAATTGAGTTTTGTTTCATGTTATTTTCAACAAAACCACGATGGGCAAATAATTTAATCATTTTTTGTAAAAGATAAATTTATAAAAAAATTCTAAAAAAACTTTAAAACTTGCCAAAGAAATTGCTAGAATTTAATTAAAAAAATTTAGAAATTTTTGTAAATGTCGAAATCAATAATTTTATTTTTTGAAAAATTGTCTTGATAATAAAAATATAATCTTACTTACGTTAAAAAACAAAAAAATGATTGTATCATAAATTAAAAAAAGTAATTATTGATTATCATAAATATGAAACACCACGGAATAATCTCTCAAAAAATTGATGATGATTCTAATTTTTATTTATAATAAAATTGAGTTATCCTTAGAGAATTAAATAGAATCGCCATATTTGAGCGATCACAAAATCACCGCATTTTGGTAAAATTATAAAACAAAGAGTTAAACAGTTATTTTCAAGATTATTTATAAAATTATGATTAGAAATACTTCAAATTATTATTTATCACCCTAGAAAATAGCTGATTTTGCTCGTAATTATTCGAGGAAAAATGACAAAAATTACAATCACAATTGACGGCGCTCACCGCGAAGAAACTCGCATCGCCGTTCTTAGTAGCGACGGAAAACTTTTAGATTTCGATCGCTCAGCACTTGCTATCAAACAAATAAAAGGCAATATTTATTTAGCCAAAGTTACTCGTGTTGAACCATCGCTTCAAGCTTGCTTCGTTGATTATGGCTCTGATCGTCACGGCTTTTTACCTTTTGCCGATATTCATCCCGATTTTTATCAAATTTCCGAGGCTGAACGTCAAAAACTTCGCGAATTAAACGTGAGTCAACCGCAAAAAAACGAAGATGATGATTTAGTAAATTTACCAAATCCATCGACTAAAAATAATGATGATGAAGGCGGAGAAGATGAATCAATTACCACGGGAGCCTATTCAGTTGAAGATGAATTATCAGGTTATGGTGGCAATATTTATAACATTCACAAAAGATATAATATTCAAGAAGTCATCAAGCCAGGGCAATTAATTATTGTTCAGGTTGGCAAAGAAGAAAGAGGTAACAAAGGTGCTTCAATGACTACTTACATCTCAATCGCCGGCAAATATTGCGTTTTAATGGCAAACACTCCAAACAAAGGCGGGGTTTCCAAAAAAGTTGATAATTTTCGTGATCGAAAAATCTTACGTTCAATTTTAGGCGAGATAAATATTGGCAATGACCGCTCGGTTATCATTAGAACTGCAGGCGTTGGCAAAAAACCCGAAGACATCAAGCGCGATTGCGAATATCTGAATCGTTTATGGGATACCATCAAAGAAACTTGCACCAATTCTAAAGCTCCATCTTTTATTCACGCCGAAGATGACATTATCCGTCGATGCATTCGCGATATTTACAACGAGAACGTTAGTGAAGTTGTGGTTGAAGGTAAAGAATCGTTCGAAATTGTGACTAATTTTGTCAAATTAACAATGACTAATGCTCCACAAAATATTAAACTTCACGATTATCGTGTACAGATTTTTAATAAATATCGCGTTGAACAAAAAATTTCAGCACTTTATGAAAAACAAATTTCTCTGCCATCTGGTGGCTCAATCGTTATTGATCACACCGAAGCTTTAGTGGCAATTGACGTCAATTCGGGTCGCTCAACTAAAGAATCTGGAGTTGAGGAAACTGCCTTTACCACCAATTTCGAAGCCGTTAAAGAAATCGCACGCCAACTTCGTTTGCGCGATTTGGCCGGTTTAATCGTGATTGATTTCATCGATATGTATGATCAAAAACATCGTCGCAATGTCGAAAGAGCGATACGAGACGAACTTCAAAATGATCGTGCCCGTATTCAACTTGGCAGAATTAGTGTTTTTGGACTTTTGGAAATGTCACGTCAACGCTTGGGAGCTAGCTTTTTTGAAACCATCACCGAGCCATGCAAAAACTGTGGCGGAACTGGCTACGTTCGTTCAGTTGAAATTTTAGCGGTATCGATTTTGCGAGCAATTCGCCACGCTTGTGCCGATAAACAAGCGGGGGTAATTTATATTTATGCCACCGCCGAAACCATCGCTTATATCATGAATTTCAAGAAATATGACATCATATCAACTGAAAAAAGTTACAATGTTCATATTTTCATGCAACCTAGCGAAGAGAACGGCTCTCAAGGTTTTAGCATTAAAAAAAGAAAAAGTCTTTCCGAAGAAGAAAGAAGAGAAATTGAAATGGAAGTAACTACGGGTAAAGTTAATCAATTAGATATTGAAAAAAATTATTTCGAAAGTTTTGCCAATGAAGACAATTTAGAAAATAACAATGATGGTTATGTAAAGCCTAGCAATAGCGATTCTCAAGAAAGAAATCATTCTCATTCTAACAATAATCGCAATCATAATAACAACAATAATCGACGCCACGATAATAACAAAAGAAGGGGAAACAATAATAACAACAATCGACGCAACGATAATCGTTATAAAAATCCTAATAATGATGAAAAGAAAAGTAGATCAATTTTTTCTTTTCTTTTTAAAAAATAATTAACTTATTTTTTGACGGGGGGACAAGTCCCTTACACCTCTACATTATACAAAAATACTCGTTAAGCTAACGGGCTCATCACCCTCCCCTTGCGGGAGGGTAAAATTTTCTGCAAGAAAATTTTGGGAGGGGGTGAAAGTAAAATCAAGAAATTGACTTTTTTGTAATTTTTTTACGGATAAACGTTTCATCTTTTTCTTCGAAAAAGATGAAAC
>CAXNDB010000036.1:0-6967 GCA_964201025.1 Rickettsiales bacterium UBA1997
TTGATTTTGTAAAATTTCATAAACTCCGCGACCTACAGTGCCAAGACCCGCAATTCCAACTTTAATTTTTTTCATGATTTATAAAAATTTTTTTAGCAAAATTAAAACTAATTTTTAAAATAGATTTAATTTAAAATCGTTATTATAATGAACGAATTCTAAAATTTATAGAAAAATTTCATAAAAAATAAAATCTTTTTTCAAAAACTTACAATGACAAAGAAAAAATTTTACCCAGACGCTAATCAAAACATTGATTTCGCTAAGATGGAAGAGGATATTTTAAAATTTTGGCAAGAGCAAAAAATCTTTGAAAAATCAGTTGAAATGCGAAATTTTGCCAATGAACTTGACGAAGATAACACTTCGCCCGTTGTTAATCCTTGCTCGCTTAAAGAGCACAAAAATTGTCGTCACGAAAAAATTGAAAAAAATGAATTTGTTTTTTATGATGGACCGCCTTTTGCTAACGGACTTCCGCATTACGGACATTTGCTTACGGGCTTTATTAAAGATTTAGTGGCGCGCTATCAAACCATGAAAGGTAAAAAAGTTGAGCGTCGTTTTGGCTGGGATACGCATGGTTTGCCGGTTGAAATGGAAACCGAAAAAGAGCTTACTAAACGAGAAGGCAAGCCAATTTCGGGGCAAATTGCTATTCAAGAATTTGGCATTGAAAAATTCAATGATGCTTGTCAAAAATCAGTGATGAAATATGCCGATGATTGGGAAAATTATGTTACGCGTCAAGGGCGTTTTGTCGATTTTAAAAATAGTTACAAAACCATGGATTTAAACTACATGGAATCGGTTTTGTGGGCATTTAAAGAATTGCATAATAAGGGTTTACTTTATGAAGATTTTCGCGTCGTTCCTTATTCTTGGGCGTGCCAAACTCCGCTTTCAAATTTCGAAACAAGGATGGATAATGCCTACAGGCAGAAGGCGAGCAAGACGGCGAAGGTTAAATTTTATCTTCAAGAAATTCCGAGTTTTTTACAAAAATTTTCAACATCTGAAACCAAAATTGTATTAATCGCTTGGACTACAACGCCATGGACTTTGCCTTCGAATTTAGCTTTAGCAATTGGCGAAAAAATTGAATATGCTTTGGTAAAAAAAGAGCATGAAATTTTAATTTTAGCCAAAAATTTAATCGAAAAATTTGCCAAAGATTTCGGTGAACATGAACTGCTTGGAAGCGTTATGGGTAAAGAGTTGGTCGGGCTTGGTTATCAACAGTTATTTCCTCATAATAATAATTTTCAAAATGAGGCGAGCGGAGTTTCTTTAAGAAATGAATCCGCCAAAGTTTTCACAGTTTTAGCGGGTGATTTTGTTTCGACTGAAGAAGGAACGGGAATCGTTCACATTGCTCCTGGATTTGGCGAAGATGATCAATTGCTTTGTAAAGCTAATGGCATTCCAACCATTTGCCCCGTTGATGAAGGTGGTAAATTTAATTCTTTAATTGGTTTTGTTGGTAAAAATAATCAAACTTATAAAATCAAAGACGATAATGCTTTGAAGCTTGATGGACGACAAGTTTTTGATACCAATGATGACATCATAAAATATCTCAAGGAAAATAAAATTCTCTTCGGCAATCCCGAACAAATCCTCCATAATTACCCACATTGCTGGCGAACCGACACTCCACTAATCTACAAAGCCGTGAGTTCGTGGTATGTTAAAGTTACGGCTTTTAAAGATCGCATGGTTGAATTAAATCAACAAATAAATTGGATTCCAAACAATATTAAAGACGGACAATTTGGTAAATGGCTCGAAGGTGCGAGAGATTGGTCAATCACGCGCAACCGCTTCTGGGGCTGTCCCGTGCCAGTTTGGAAAAGTAAATCGGGTAAATTAAAAGTCTTTGGATCGATCGCCGAACTTGAAAAAATTTCGGGCAAAAAAATCGATAATTTACATCGCCCTTTCATCGATGAAATTGTTTTTTTTGAAGATGGCGAAGAATTTCGACGCGTCTCCGACGTGCTTGATTGCTGGTTCGAAAGTGGATCAATGCCTTACGCCCAAATTCATTATCCATTTGAAAATAAAGAATGGTTTGAAGATAATTTCCCCGCCGATTTTATTACCGAATATGTCGCTCAAACTCGAGGTTGGTTTTATACTTTAATGGTTTTGTCAACTGCGCTTTTTGATCGCGCACCCTTCAAAAACGTGATCTGCCACGGCACAATTTTAGATGAAAATTCGCAAAAACTTTCCAAAAGATTACGCAATTACGCCGATCCGTTGGAAATATTTTCAACAATCGGCTCCGACGCCATGCGTTTTTACATGATTTCGCAACCCGTCATGCGTGGACAAGAATTGCGTATCGACAAAGAGGGCAAAGCCATTCGTGACAGTTTACGTTTATCGATAAAACCACTCATTAACGCTTATAATTTCTTTTGTCTTTACGCCAATGCCGACGGAATTTTTGCCAATCGCATTGAAGAAAAAAAGGATTTTAAAAATATTCTCGATCGCTATATTTTAGCAAAATTAAAATCCTCTGTAACCGCGATTGACGTGGCTATGCAACAATATGATACGGTGCAAGCTTGCGATGAATTTAACAAATTTTTCGAGGTTTTGAATAATTGGTATATTCGTAGAAATCGTCAAAGATTTTGGAAAAGTGAAATTGATGAAGACAAACAAAACGCTTACGATGTGCTTTACACGATTTTGGTGACCATGTGCGAAGCCTCGGCACCATTACTTCCATTTACGAGTGAATTTGTTTGGAGCGGATTGAAATCAGTTAAAAAATAATGCTCGGATTTATTTAAATTTTAAAAAAATTAATTCACAATTCATTTTTAAAATAAATTTTTTTTAACCATGCTTGACTCCACCGCCCCTTTATCAAGATTAGAGTCTGAACATCTTAACGCTCAAAGTGATCAGGAATTTATAATTAAATTTTTATCCAAAATGGATAATGATCTAGATTCTTTTGGCAAAATTATGCTTAAAACTAATCAAGAATTTTATAGTAGCGAAAATTGCACAATTGAGAGCAAAGCTGGTTGCGATTTTGAAACTCTAGCGTCCAAAGAGGATTCCAGAAATAATCTCGCTATGACGGTATATTTTTTTGCTTATCAAGCGTGGATCAAAAATGGCAAAAAAGATAATTTTCAATATGCAGAAATTGGTGCTGGGAATGGCGATTTTTCAATGGCTATGATTGAATTAAGAGAGGAATTAAAAAAATCCGACAATGAGGATTTAAGAGCATTTTCTCAGAGCTTACAATTTAATATTTGCGATTTTGAGAATATGCATCAAATGCAAAAAGAAAAGTTGGAAGAAAACTCTAAAGAATTTACTTTTCACTCGGTTGATTTATCATGCGATCAGATTCCTAAGTTTGATTTTATTTTTGGCAATGAAATTCCCGACACTCAAAGAATTGATTTTATAACAATAAGAGATGGTGTTGGATATTTTGTTGGCGCAGAAAAATCCGATAATAAAATTAAAACTGAAAAACAAATAGATGCGGAGGAGCTAGATAAATTAAAAGAGATTTTTAACTTATCTGGAGAAGATGGATTATATCCAATTCAAACGGGAAATATTTTGTTTTTTCACAATCTAAAAAATGCCACAGATAATTATTTTATGAGCGATTATTATTGCGAAGATGTATCCGTTGAAAATTATTTGAGAATTTATTCAAAAAATATTCCCAATAACATAAATTTATTACAAACCCGAGAAAGCGATACAATTGAATATTTAAAAACTTGCAAAGAGTTTGCAAATTTTTTTGACATAACTTATTCGCCTCAAATAACAAAAAAATTCCTAGAAGATTTCTCTTCATTATTTTTTTATTTTGGAAGAGAAGAGACTGAACAAGGTGTTGTAAAATTATCAAATGGAGAAAGGTCAATTTCGTCTTCAGAATTTATTGAAATATGCTCTACGCCAAATATCCCCGAAGAATTACGAGATTCTATTTATTTAAGAACCATTAAAGATGTAAACACCGATATAAATCTGACTAGAAGTGACGATGGGGGCATAACAAATCCGCCCTTAACTTTTGAAACCCATCAACTTCCATTTAAAGACAGATTACTAAAAGAAACAAAGGTTTTAAAGATATTATTAGAGAAAAATATTATTGATGCCGATGATTATGATGGAGGTCCAACGATAATTTTTAAACTCTTGGATGAAAATAAAATTGATCAAGCTAAATTATTAATCGAGCACTCGAGGCAATTATTAATTTTAGCAAAGCGAGATAATAAAGATTTATTCGAATATTCAAAAGAAAAATTTCCAGATTCTCGTGATTTAAATGAACTAATAGAAAAAAAATTTGAAAGAATTAAAGCTAATAAACCAAGCCCTTCTTTGTCAGATCCCTCAAAAGCTATTGGTGGAGAAGCTTTTATTAAACAATAAATTTAGAGCTATAAATATTTTGATTATAATTAAAATTTTCTAAATTAATGAGCTCGCTCGGTTGCGGGAGATGAATTTCCACCCTGTTTTTGATTAGATGAAGTAACTTGATAAGCCATAACATTTTCTGGAGAATGTCCAATTGAAGTAAGTTTGTGTTCACTTGCCATGTTCACATAAGAGTTAGGGCTGGATTGCACTGCAGAATCAACAACAACTTGTTTTGCTAAGGATGAATTGGGAATAGAAAGCGATGTTTTATTTATATTCATGGGTTTTTAAAATTTATATTTTTTACTAATTAATTATTTTACAATAACTTTTAATCAACATAAATCATAATTTTATATTTATCAATAAGTAATTATGAATAAATAATTAATATAAAAAAACAAATCCTTACAAATTTATTTTAAATGTAAAATAGTTTTTGTTTGCACTATAATTTATGATTTTAAATTATTTTTACAAAGAAATAATCAATAATTTAATTAGAATTTAAAATTAAAAAGAGCTATTGTCGCTAATTAAGTTTTTTATAAATTTTATTTTAGAGGATGCGGTTAGAGCGAACACCTTATTGACTTCAGACGACTCAATCATATTAACAAATTTTTTAATAGCCTCGTTTTTTGGCGAATTATTATTTTTATTCACTTGATATGCCGAAGTCAAAAAACCCAAAAAAGCTACGCTCAACAAATTTTGTAAAATATCATCATTAATTTTCTCATGATTGTTAAAATTTTTTAGCTTTTCGATTAATTGCTCTTTCGAAGAAAATTCCAAAAGATCCGAACAGCGTTTTAATGTTTGCAAAATATTGGCTTTTTTATCGTCACTAAAATCTTCTAAACTCCTTGATTTCAAAGGATTTTTACCAAAATCACCCATCAACTTTAAACTAATATAAAGAGCTAAATTTTTAAGTTGTTCGGGATTAAGTTTTTGCTTCAATTCTTGATCACTTTGTTGCCAAAGATACTCAAAATTTAATTGCGAATCTGCTTTTTTATCAATTTTAATATCGTTATTTTGCAATGATTGCGAAGAATTAATTTCGATATTTCGCAATGAAAAATAATTTAATTTAAATTTCGAGCTAAGATTAAAAACGATTGCAAGAGTAAGTGCAGTTTGCGCTGATGGCAAAAAATATGCTTCCATAATATTTATCTCTTTAATTTATTTTTAATATGAAAAAATTATTTTCACACAAAAATAAAAATTTATAATTAAAAAACTAAATTTTTATTAAAGTTATTATTAATTTTATTTTTTTACAACTTTAATATTTTAATTATTTAACAAATTTTAAAGACTGGGAATTTGCATAACATTTTAACAAAATTTATATTGCCCATAATATAGTCATTAGAACGCTCCAACCGCCCTCTTCTCTTGGATTAATTCTCATAATTTTGTATAATTATTAATAAATTTCTCGGTAATTTTTAAGTTTTAGATATATATTCTATTTGAAATTTAAAGAATAAAATTTATTCTAGGAAAAGTTCTAAAATATGAAATTTTAGCAAATGATTTTGCGGATCAACCTAAACCTAAATAATTAATTTACATCACATGAAGCTTGGCATATCTTATAATTTATTTGACGGCGAGGAACTGCTTGAATATTCGATTCAATCAGTTCGCAACTCTGCAGATCACATTAATGTTGTTTATCAAAAAATTTCGAATTGGGGCGAGCCTTGCTCGGAAAACCTCGAAGATTTATTGAGTGATTTGGTGAAGAAAAAATTAATCGATAAAATTTATTGCTTTACTCCAAGAAAAACTTCGGCTAGCAAAAACGAACTGCGTAAGAGAAATATTGGCTTGAATATCGCCAAAGCACGATTCTGTAGTCATTTCCTCAATTTGGATTGCGATGAATTTTATCACAAAAATCAATTTGATGAAGCAAAAAAATTTATTATCGCCAATAAAATCGAGGCCTCTTCTTGCAAATTTATCGACTACATTAAACAACCAACTTGGCAAATTCAAAACTATTCATCAACATATGTTCCCTTTATTGCCAAAATAAATTTACTCACTAAACTTGCGGGAAAATCTTATTTTCCAGTTTTAGTTGACCCTACTCGCAAAATGAATGGTGATAGAAAATTTAAATATTTTGAACCGCAAGATTTACGAATGGAACATATGTGGCTGGTAAGAAAGGATTTAAACAAAAAATTTAATAATAGCTCTGCAAAAAAATTAATAAAACCAGAATTTATTGGAGAAGTACTTGATTATCAATACCCTGGCAAATTTCTTGGCAATGATGTGCTTGAAGTTGAGAATGCTTTTAGAATTAAAATTTAATTTAATTTATGATGAAAATTTCAGTTTTAATGTCATGCTATAATCATGATAAATTTGTTGGCGAAGCAATTGAATCAGCACTAAATCAAACATTAATAATAAAGAATTTATGAATAATAATCCTTTAATTTCAGTTTGTTGCGTAAGTTATAATCACGAAAAATTTATCCCCAAATGCTTAGAAAGCATC
>CAXNDB010000037.1:0-6962 GCA_964201025.1 Rickettsiales bacterium UBA1997
AAATAATTTTGCCTTTGTGCGCAACAACCAAGCCGTTATTTTGATAATGATTTCTGCCATTAAATTTTGTTAATTGCTTATTTGCATCGTTAATATTTTGTGATTTTGAAATATCTTTTCTCATAAATTCACAAACCTGATCAGCACCAATTACGTAAGATTCAGGATATTTTTCACTAATTGATAAGGCTTTTTTTGATGCCAAAAAAATCGCTAATTTCTTCGGCGACATTTTTTGCAAAAATTGCTTTTCGCCATCTTCATCATAAAGTGGCTTCATCACTTCATAATCAAGATTGCATGATTTTAAAATTTCATTACGAACCGCAGAAGTTGAAGCTAAAATTATGTGAAAATTATTTTTTATTAACATTCTTTCGATTGAATTTTAATCATATTCCAGAAGCGTTTTTCAAGCTCTGGATTGGTTTTAAAATCACCCAAAAAACTTGTAGTAACCGTCGAAGAATTAACTTTATGAATTCCGCGCGTGCTCATACATTGATGGGTTGCTTCCACTAAAACCGCCACTCCACGCGGATGTAAAGCATCTTTTAAAGTATTGGCAATTTGCGAAGTCATAGTTTCTTGCGTTTGCAATCTCTTGGCAAAAATATCAACCAAGCGTGCAATTTTACTAATGCCAACTACTTTCTCATTTGGCAAATATGCAACATGAGCTGTGCCGATAAAAGGCACCATGTGATGCTCGCAATGCGATTCGAGACGAATATTTTTAATCAAAACTATATCATTATAACCCTCAATTTCATCAAAAGTTTTTCCTAAAATTTTCATCGGATCTTCATTATATCCCGCAAAAAAATCTTGATAAGCATTGACAACTCGCTTTGGAGTTTCAATTAACCCTTCACGATCAGGATTGTCTCCAGCCCAAGCGATAAGTGTTCTCACTGCTTCTTGCGCTTGTTCCTTGGTTGGTTTATTAACTTTATTCATTTTTAATAAATTAATTGTTTAAAGAGTGTCTTTTATAAAATATATTTAGTTTTATAAAATTCACTATTGATTTGTAAAGTTTTAACTATAATTTTTACATTTAAATTTACAAATATTTATCAAATCAAAAACAAAATTAATTTAAATATTTAAAATATGAAAAAAAGTTTTCTCACTTTAGTGGTTTATTTATTAACCTCTTACAACATTGCCTTTGGTGCCCAAATTGGCGTTTTGGATGTTGATAAAATTATTCAAGAATCATCGGCGGTAGTTGATATTCAAAAAAAGGTTGATGCTAAAAAAGTTGCTTACGAGACTGAAATCAACAAAAAACAATCACAATTAGAAGTTGAACAAAAAAAACTTGAAGATAAAAAAATCACTTTATCAAAAGAGGCTTTCGAGAAAGAAGTGAAAGGCTTTGAAGCAAAAGTTGATGATCTAAAAACTTATATCGATCGCAAACAAAATAGCTTGAAAAAAGCTTCGATTGATGCCATGAGTAAAGTTAATGATAAAGTGAAAACTATAGTTTCTGATATCGCCAAAGAAAAAGAACTTGATACTATTATTCCAGCTTCACAAACGCTTTATTTCAAAGATGAACTTGATATTACTGCTGAAGTTTTATCGCGTTTGAATAAAAAGATCACCAAAGTAGAAGTTAAATTCGAGTAATATTACTTTCACTCTTAAATGATGCGACCGAATTTTTCAGGTCTCGTCTTTGCGCGCCTACATTAGGGTAGGCTTACGCAGACTCGCCTTCAAATTCAATCGCCTGATTTAAGATTGAAAGCGGTATTTCGAGGCTATCATGAATAAATTATTCAAATCTCATCTTTGCGCTCCTACATTAGGGTAGCCTTACGCAGACTCGTCCTTAAATTCAATCGCCTGATTTAAAGGTTATTCGCGTTAAAAAAATAGCCTAAATGGCTATTTTTAGCGAATAACGGGATCAGGAGCGAAGCGAAGCAATCCCAGTCGCGAATCTTTTTTGAAAAAAAAGATGAAGCGTTTATCCACAAGGGAAATCTAAAAACCCAAATCTCATCGCGTATGTCGCGATTCATTCGCGACGAAGCGATTCAACTGAAAGCTAAATTTGCGTAAGCAAATTTAATGCGTAGCAAAAGACGAGACCTGAAAAATTCGGTCGCATCATTTAAGAGTGGACGCGGTATTAGCGTTTTGAAAATTTTTTAAATGATTCCAGCAATCTAACTCTATCAACCTTCGTATATCTTTGTGTAGTCGATAAACTTTCATGTCCAAGCAATTCTTGAATTGTCCGTAAATCAACATTTTCTTGAAGAAGAGCTGTTGCAAAAGAATGACGAAAAGCGTGCGGAGTAATATCTTCCGATAAATTTAATGAACGCCGAAGCGTTAAAATTAATCCGGCAAAACTTCTACGCGTATAAGCTTTGTTATGCTTGGTCAAAAAAATTGGTTGCTCAGGTTTAATTTTAAACGGACATTTTGCCAAATAATTATCAATTTTATTTTTAATAATTGGAATCAACGGCACCATTCTTTGTTTTTTGCCTTTGCCAGTAATCACTAGATTTGATTGATTCTGTAAGGCAATTTTATTTAACGAAATAGCTTCGGAAATTCGTAACCCACAACCGTAAACTAAAAATAAAATGGCTTGATCACGATCAACTTCCCAGCGATTTTTATGAAAATTTTCTAACTTTTCGATGATTTTTTTAATATCGGAATATTCGATGGCGCGAGGCAGTGGTTTTGAAACTTTTGGAGTTTTAATTCTAAAAATTTGACGATTTTCAATCAAATTATTTTCATTCAAAAAACGAAAAAACGAACGTAAAGTTGAAATCGCTCGAGCGTTGGAATTATTGCCATGATCGCTCAATCTTTCACTCAGCCAACAACGAAAATCATTAACAACCAACTCTTCTAAAATATTTTTATCAACAATCTTCTTGGTTGATTTATAAATAAAATTGATAAAATGATTGATATCATCTTGATAAGATGAAATTGTGTTGATGGAATATTTTTTTTCTTTTTGTAAAAAAATAAAAAAATCACCAATAATTTTATGGACAAAATCATTACATAAACCTTTAATTTCTAGACTTCTCGACATTATGTTAAAAAAAGTTTTTATAATATTTTTATTGACAATTGGCATTAATAACAATGCTTTTTGTGTTGAACTTTGGAATAGCGAAAATGGCATTTCTCGCCTTAATTCTAGTCAATATAAGAATGATTTTTATCAACTTGCAAATTTTTATCAAGCTCAAAATAATCCCATTCATTGTTCTTCGGCAACGGCATTAATGCTTAAAAATGCTTTTTTTTATGAAAACATTCCTAGCCAAGCAGACTCTGAAATTACTAAGCCCAATGGCGAAATTATTCCTTTCAAACTTTTCAATTCACAAGAAAATTTTTTCAATGAAAAAACTGATAAAATAAAATCGCGCGAAATTATTTATTACAAAAAACCTAAAATTGCTGAAAATAAAGATGGCATAAAAACTGAAAATTATGATCCAGGATTAAATCTAAAAGATTTTGCTAAAATTCTTAAAATTCACAAAATAAAAAGTAAAATTTTTCATCAAGAAACTAATTCCGAGCAAGATTTAGCAAGATTCCGCGAAATTGCCAAAAAAATTCTAAATGATAAAAATAATTTTCTTATTGCCAATTTTGATGGCAAAATTTTCGGCAATAAAACCGGTGGGCACATTTCGCCAATTGTGGCTTATGACGAAAAATCGGATTCGCTTTTGGTGCTCGATGTTGCCTTGCATAAAAATCCGTGGTATTGGGTTGATTTGAAAGAAATGGTGAAGGCAATGAACAGTAAAGATGGCGAGAATTTTAGGGGTTATTTAATAGCCAAAAAAAGTTGGTTTTAAAATAATTTTATTTTAAAAAACCGCAACATTTGAGGGCAAAACGATCCGTCATGCCAGCGATGTAATCGCAAATAATTTCCGCTAAATTTTGTGAATTTTGATTTTGTAAATATTCTTCATAACGTTCTTTCGGTAAAATTTCTGGCTTCAAAAAATGAAAATCAAATAATGAATTAATAACGTCTTTAGCGTTGTTAGTCATAGCATTGACCAATTCATGGCGATACATTTTTTGCATCAAAAATTTTTTTATTTGCAAATGAGTTTCTTGCATTTTTGGCGAAAATTCGACTAAAAATTTTGAGAAATTTTTAATATCTTCTAGAGTTTTAATATTATTTTTTTGTAAAATAATTTTATTTTGTTCAATAACATCCAAAACCATTGCCAGAGTAATGCGTTTCTTAGCTTCGCCCACTAATAATTCTTGACGAAGTTGTGGATTTTTTTGCAAAATTTCTTGATAAATTTCGCCAATTAAAGGAATTTCAAATAAATCCTCGACCCTGAATAATTCTGCTCGCAAGCCATCTTCAATATCATGATTATTGTATGCGATGTCATCGGAAATTGCCGAAATTTGTGCTTCAATTGACGGATTTTTTTGCAATTCTAAATCGTAAATTTGGTTAAAATTTAAAATATATTTATCAATTTTTGAAAAATCTAAAATGGCTCCGTTATGCTTTACAACTCCTTCCAGAGTTTCCCAAGATAAATTCAAGCCAACAAAATCAATAAATCTAGTTTCGATTTTGGTGATAATTTTTAAGGTGTGGGCGTTGTGCGAAAATCCGCCAAAATTTTGCATTTTTAAATTTAATACATCCTCGCCAGCATGCCCAAATGGTGGATGCCCGAGATCGTGAGCCAAAGAAATAATTTCGGCCAAATCCTTGTTGGCGTTTAAAGCGCCGGCAATCCAACGAGCAATTTGTGCCATTTCTAAAGTGTGCGTAAGACGAGTGCGATAATGATCGCCTTGATGATTTACAAAAACTTGAGTTTTATATTGCAATCGACGAAAGGCCGATGAATTAATAATGCGATCACGATCGCGACCAAAAATTGAGCGATATTTTGAGTCGTCAAAATTCTCGACAAACATTCTTCCACGTGATTTATTTTCATCAACCGCAAAATTTGCGAGTTCAAAATTTTGCATAAATTTAATTAATAAAATTCAACAATTAACAATGCAAAAGAGCCAATAAAAGCAATAATTAGAAGGGCAAAGGGGATTGACTTAATAATTATTTTTCTTTTGATCGAGCTTTTTTGTTCTTTGGTTAATTCTTCTTCCATGCTAAGAAATTACATTGAGTTTTTTGCCAACTTTAATGAAGGCTTTGATTGCCGTATCCAAATGCTCGCGCTCGTGAGAAGCTGAAATTTGGACGCGAATTCTAGCACTATTTTTTGGCACCACGGGAAAAGAAAAGGCGATAACATAAACACTTTCTTCTTCAATCATCATTTTGGCAAATTTGCTCGCCAAAACCGCATCGCCGAGCATTACGGGCACAACAGGATGAACGCCGGTTGGATCGTGAATTGTAAAGCCCGCTTCAATTATTTTTTTTCTAAAATAAAGAGTGTTTTCGGCAAGTTTTTTGATTAAATATTTTGATTGTGAAATCATGTCGATAATTTCAATACCAACTGAGGCAACGATTGGCAAGATGTTATTAGAAAATAAATATGGTCGCGCTTTGTTACGAATTTTGTCGATAACATTTTTTTTGGAAGCGATAAAACCACCACCTGCCCCACCAATCGCTTTGCCAAGCGTGCTAACTAAAATATCAACTCGACCTTCAACTTTGCATAACTCTGGCGTTCCGCGCCCATTTTCACCAATAAAACCTGTCGCGTGCGAATCATCGACTAATAAAATTGCGTTATATTTTTCGGCTAAATCGCAAATTTCATTGAGTTTGGCAATGTCACCATCCATTGAGAAAACGCCATCGGTAACGATCATTAAATTTTTATGATTCTGAGCTTCTTGCAATTTTTTTTCAAGCTCCGCCATATCGTTATATTTATAAAAATAACGATGAGCCTTACATAGTCTTATGCCATCAATTAGACTTGCATGATTTAAATCGGCGGAAATTATGGCGTCATTTTCATCGAGAAGCGAGGCAAACACACCCCCATTGGCGCTAAAGCATGATGAAAAAGTTATGGCATCTTCATAACCTAAAAACTCGGACAATTTTTTTTCAAATTTTTTGTGCAAATCAAGAGTTCCGCAAATAAATCGCACCGAGGCGGTTCCAAGCCCATATTCATCTAAAGTTTTTTTAGCGATTTCAACTAAATTTTTATTATTTGCTAATCCTAAATAATTATTGGCACAAAAATTTAAAACTTTTTTCTTAGAATTTTGATGAAAAATTTCAATATTAGCGGATTGCGAAGTGATGATTTCATATTCTCCCTTATAGAGCCCGTTGGCTTTAAGGTCTTCCAATTCTTGATTAATATTCGCTAAAAAATTAGGTTTAAACATTTTAAAATTTTTATTGATTGATAATGAATTGATAATTAAAATGAATTTATAGACAATTGACAAGTCATTTTAATGATTTCTTAATTTTATATTATCCTTATTAAATTTAAACACTAATTTCAAATACTTATGAAAAATTATTTTCGTCTTGCTATCGTTTCAATTCTTAGCTTAACACTACTTTCTTCTTGTGCTAAATTCAAAAAAAGCTGTTCATCTGAATGCGCTAACTATAAAAAAGAAGAAGCTAAAACTGAAGAAAATAAAGCCCCAGAAGTAAAAAAAGTTAAAAAAGCTAAAAAAGCTAAAAAAGTTGAAGCAACTGCTCCAGCTGGAGCCCCAGAAGCTGTTAAAACTGAAGTTAAAAAAAATTAATTAAGTTTTATTAAATCTTGGTCTCAAAAAAATTTGAGACCAAGATCATAAATTTTTTCACCAAAATAGTTTTGCAAAAACTCAAAAATAAATCAAAATGTTAGAGTTTGAATTTATCAACAAAATCTTACTCCCTCTAACCAAAAATTCCAATTCATCAAAACAAAAAAAACATCCTTCGCAAGATTTTGTCGATGACG
>CAXNDB010000038.1:0-6960 GCA_964201025.1 Rickettsiales bacterium UBA1997
ATAATTAAATCAAAATATCCGGCATATTTTTTAAGATTTTCGGGGTCTTTCGTCGCTACAAAATTATGAGCTCCCATCTTCATCGCATCATCTTTCTTTTTATCGGAATGACTAAGAACGGTGATCTCGGCACCTAGAGCAACACCGATTTTAACGCCCATATGCCCAAGTCCACCCATGCCCAAAATGCCAACTTTTTTATTCAAACCCGCCTTCCAATGCATCAAAGGCGAATATAGTGTAATGCCGGCACATAAAAGTGGTGCGGCCTTATCTAGCGGAATTGAATTTGGAATTTTTAAAACATAATTTTCATCAACTACAATCACGTCAGAATAGCCACCCATCGTGATTGCCGAGCCATCGCGCTCCAACGAATTATAAGTCATAGTGTGACCTTCCAAACAATAATTATCTAAATCCTGCTTACAGCTTGAACAAGTGCGACATGAATCAACAAAACAACCAACTCCAACATGATCACCAATTTTATATTTGGTAACTTTATCGCCGACTTGTCGCACCACACCAGCAATTTCATGCCCAGGGACCATTGGATAAGTTGAATGTCCCCATTCATTTCGAGCTTGGTGAATATCAGAATGACAAATTCCACAATATTTAATGTCGATGACGACATCATTTTCTTTGGGATTTCTTCTTTCAAAAGAAAATGGTGCAAGCTGGTCTTGCGGTGCTTTAGTAGCGATTCCTTTGGCTTTGATCATATAAATTTAAATTGAGGTTTTTAAATTTTTTGAATTATCATCTTAAATATTTTTAAAATATATAAGATTTTTATATGTTAGTTTTTTTGGGAACAAAAATTGCAATTTTTCATATCACAATTTGCAGAAATTTCCTTGTTACAGTAAGAACATAGAGTATTTTCTTGGGTAAAAATAATTTTATTTTTTTTAACAGAAAATTTCTCTTCGATTTTTAATTGATGCAAAATTCTTGAAAAAGTTTCAAGCCTCATTCCTAAATAAGATGCAATTTCACTTTTACTAAATTCCAAATCAATATCGCTATTTTTTTTGCTTTTTTTTAAAGAATTTTTTAACAAAAATTGCCCGATTTTTTCTTTATTATCATCGATTTTTAAATTACTTAATTGATTTACTAAATCATCATTTTGCGCCAATATTTCCACTAAAATATTATGCATCAAATTGTAATTTTTTTCGGCATAATTTTTAAAAATATCACAGGGAATCGTTAATAAATTAGTGCTTTTCATCGCCGTCGCCGACAAGGAAAAATTATCGCTAAAAATATCGTTCAAACTGCCATTATCAATAATTTTTATAATCGCCTCGAATCCTTTAGAATTAAGCCTTGAAAGCTTCACTAATCCATCTAAAACAATATAAAAATTATCAACTTTTTGTTCTTGCGAAAATAAAATTTGATCTTTTTTTAGATTGATAATTTTGGCATTTTTAAGAATCGTCAATAATTGGTCATTTTTTAATTGAGCAAAAATTGCAATTTTTTGGATATCTTCGATTCGATTGGCAATTTTTAAGTCTATCATGAAAAAAAATTTAATATTTTTGATATTTATCAAATACATTAAAATTAATATGATTATAAATAATCGCAATATTTAAAATTTAAATTTTATACAAAAATTTTTATGTATGGATTACTAGCTCTTTATATTGGTTACGCAATCTATCTCATATTTTATTTTAGTCACCAAAAACCTGATTCACTCGCTAAAAAAATCACGATTTTTTTTGGCATTAAATTAATAATTCTAACATTGTTATATTTTTTCTTTTTCAGCCATAAAATGACTAAAGAAGAAAGAAAAATAAATATCGAAACTATAATTTTAAAATAACAAAATATGGATTTAACCTTAGTCGAAGCCTCTAGATTACAATTCGCAATCACGGCAATTTATCACTTTTTATTCGTGCCATTAACCCTCGGGCTCGCCGTAATTTTAGGCATCATGGAAAGTATTTATGTCATGACCAATCGCGAAATTTGGCGAGATTTAACAAAATTTTGGGGCAAACTTTTTGCCATAAATTTTGCGATGGGCGTTGCTACGGGAATCACCATGGAATTTCAATTCGGCCCCAATTGGGCTTAGTATTCTCATTATGTCGGCGATATTTTTGGCGTTCCGCTCGCCATTGAAGGCTTGATGGCGTTCTTTCTCGAATCAACTTTCGTCGGCTTATTTTTATTCGGCTGGAATAAACTTAGCAAAGTAAAACATTTAATGGTCACTTGGTTGATGGCAATCGGCACCAATTTATCGGCGCTGTGGATCCTTATCGCCAATGGCTGGATGCAAAATCCAATCGGAGCTAAATTCAACGCCGAAAGTATGCGAATGGAACTCGATTCCTTTCAAAAAATATTTTTTAACGATGTCGCTCAATCGAAATTCGTTCACACCATTAGTGCTGGCTACGTTACGGGCGCAATGTTTGTGCTCTCGGTGAGTTGTTATTATTTACTCAAAAAAACTAATTTGGAAATTGCTAAAAGATCAATTATAATCGCTTCATCTTTTGGTTTATTATCGGCCTTATCCGTTGTGGTTCTAGGTGATGAAAGTGGATATTCTGCCGGCTTAAATCAAAAAATGAAATTGGCTGCGATGGAAGGAATGTGGGAAACCCACGAAGCCCCTGCCCCGCTTTCGATTTTTGCCGTTCCCGATCAAAAAAATCAAAAAAATGATTATGAAATTGAGGTTCCTTACGTTCTAGGCTTAATTGCCACGAGGTCTTTCGACAAGCAGGTTCCTGGAATTAAAGATTTGGTAAAAGTTTCGGAATCACGAATTCGCAACGGCATCGGTCAATATAAAATTCTTAAAAATTTACGCGATGGTAAAAGTTCAAATCCCGAAGCCGATAAAGCCTTTTTGAAAGAAAATTTTCAAGATATTGGTTACGCTTTGTTATTAAAAAAATATCGTCCCGACATTGAAAATGCTGGCGAAGAAGAAATTTTAAAATCCGCCAACGACACCATTCCAAATGTCGCTCCATTATTTTACGGCTTTAGAATCATGGTTGGGCTCGGGATATTTTTCATCGCTTTATTCGCCGTGGCTTTTTACAAAATGAATCTCAAACGCAATTTTAATTGCAAATTATTATTGCAAATTTGCTTGATTTCATTGCCTTTGCCGTGGATCGCTGCCGAACTGGGCTGGTTCGTTGCCGAGCATGGTCGCCAACCTTGGGTTATCGAAGGAATTTTACCAACATTTTTGGCGATTTCTTCAGTGTCGAAAGCCCAAGTTTTAACCAGTTTATTCGGCTTCGTAATTCTTTATTCAATCTTGTTAATCGTCGATATATTTTTGATGGTCAAATTCATAAAAATGGGTCCAAATAAAATTTTACACAAAGAATATTCTTAGATTTTTTATCAAGAAAATTCTTAAAAAATTATTTAAAATTTAAACTAAAAAAATTATAAATTATGGCAGAAATATTTAACTATGAAGTTATGCGCGTAATCTGGTGGGTTCTACTCGGCGTTCTCTTGATCGGCTTTGCAATTATGGATGGATTCGATCTCGGCACCGCAATTTTATTGCCTTTTATCGGCAAAAGCGATGTCGAAAGAAGAATAATTTTAAACTCAGTCGGACCAGTTTGGGACGGCAACCAAGTTTGGTTTATCTTGGGCGGAGGTGCGATTTTCGCAGCTTGGCCATTAGTTTACGCCGTGAGTTTTTCCGGATTTTATTACGCCATGTTTTTAGTTTTAGTGGCTTTAATCCTTCGACCCGTTGGCTTCGACTATCGAAGCAAAATCAACAATAAAACTTGGCGCACAATTTGGGATTATTGTTTATTTATCTCAGGTTTGGTGCCGTCTTTAGTCTTCGGCGTTGCCATCGGCAATGTTTTACTCGGCGTTAATTTTAGCTTCGACAATTTCATGATTATCGAAAATAAAATCGGCTTTTTTGAATTATTTACGCCATTTTCACTTCTTTGCGGATTGCTCAGCGTTTCAATGTTGACGGTGCAAGGTGCGTGTTTTTTATCGATCAAAACCGAAGGCGATATTCAAAAAAGAGTTAAAAAACTTTTGAATATTTTACCTTTCGTCAATGTCGCTTTATTCGCCATCGGCGGATTAATGCTCCAAAAAATTGACGGCTATTTTATCACCAAAATTCTTAGCCATTCCGCTGACTCCAATCCGCTAAACAAAGAAGTTTCTAGGCAAGCGGGCGCTTGGTTGAACAATTATTCAACTTATAAATGGTTCATCATCGCCCCAATTTTGGGCTTCGTCGGGCAAATTTTCGCCATGATTCTATCGCATTTCAAGCATGATGTTAAAGCTTTTATCGCAAGTTCGCTTTCGGTGCTTGGCATTATTGCTAGCGTAGGCTTAACTTGCTTTCCATTCATTTTGCCATCGAGTTTAAATCCGAATAGCTCGCTCACACTTTGGGACGCTTCGAGCAGTTATCACACTTTGGTGGTGATGTTTATCGCGGCGCTTATTTTCGTCCCGCTAATTATTTCTTATACTTCTTACGTGTTTATGGTTCTTCGTGGCAAGGTCAATGAAAAAACCATCGACAAGGATTCTAACTTTTTATATTAAAATTATGTGGTATTTTGCATGGATTTTAGGAACGGCATTTGCGGTTTCCTTCGGAATTATTAACGCTATGTGGTTTGAATTTCATAGCGAAGAAAAAAGCGGGAAGTAGTTTTCTTGTGAGATAAAATTTATTGTATGAAATTTTATTAAAAAAATATTGCGAATGATGTAACTCATTCGCAATAAAATATTTGACGATTTAAATTAGCAAAATTTATTTCTTAGCTCTAACTATCGCTTCGTTGATTAATTCTCTAGCTTTCTCGGCACCTTCAAAACTTTTAACTTTAACCCATTTGCCTTTTTCTAAATCTTTGTAATGCTCAAAAAAATGTTTAATTTTATTGACCAAACCTTCGGGGAGCTCAGAAATATCATCGATTTTTTCGTATAAGGAATTAAGTTTTTTGGCGGGAACGGCGAGGATTTTTTCGTCCATGCCTTTTTCATCTTCCATAATTAAAACACCTACGGGCTTTACGGCGATAACCGCTCCCGGCACAATGGCAAAATCAGAAATTACCAAAACATCGGCCGGATCGCCATCTTCCGACAAAGTGTGTGGAATAAAACCATAATTGCACGGATAATACATTGGCGTCGCGATAAAGCGATCGACAAAAATCGCTCCACTTTCTTTGTCCATTTCATATTTTACTGGATCAGCGTTCATCGGCACTTCGATGATAACATTTACTTGATTCGGGGCATCTTTGCCAATAGAAATTTTATCGATATTCATAAATTTATAATATTATTATTGTTAGTATATTTTTGTAAATTATTTTTAAATTATGCGATGTTGATATTTTTTGTTGAAAGCAGTTATTAGTCAATAAAATATTTTTTAATTAACTTCAACGACGCAAGCACCGCCCTGCCCGCCTCCAATACAAATCGACACTAATGCACGATTTTTTCCGCGTCTTTTTAATTCACGCAAAGCATGAATCAAAATTCTCGCGCCCGACATGCCGACTGGGTGCCCAAGAGCGATAGCTCCACCATTCACATTCAAAATATCGTAATTAATTTCGCCCAATGCTTCATTCAAACCAAAATATTTGCGACAAAATTCTAGCGAAGCAAAGGCTTTAACACAGCCAATTACTTGTGATGCGAAGGCTTCGTTAATTTCAATTAAATCGAAATCTTGCAATTTTAAACCCGTTCTGTCGAATAATTTTTTCGAAGCAAAAACTGGTCCGAGCCCCATTCGCGAAGGATCAAGCCCCGCATATTCAAAATCACGTAAATAACCTAAAATTTCGCAACTATTTTCGGCTTGTAATTTTTTTGCATTACTTTCGGAAGTGATTAAGGCAAAACAAGCGCCGTCAGTGATTTGTGAGGAGTTGCCGACCGTTACCGAACCAGCAACTTTTTCAAAATAAGGTTTTAATTTTTGCAAATCTTCAATTTTTTGCCCCTTACGCACACCTTCATCCTCTTCAATAATTTTGGAATTTTTTTCATCATTATTAAAAAGTGGAATTATTTCTTCTTTAAAAACTCCATTGGCTATCGCTCTTTCTGCCAGTTGATGCGATCGCAAGGCAAATTCATCTTGTTCTTCACGCGAAATATGCAAATCACGCGCAACATTTTCGGCGGTGCAACCCATAATCAATCCAGAAATTGGGTCAGTCAAGCCTTGAAGCAAGCCGATTACTGGCGTTAAATATTTGGGACGAAATTCTTTTAAAACTTTAATTTTTTCTACCAAAGTTTTGGCTTTAGCGAGTTGTGCAAAAATTTCAGTCATTTTTTTGCCGTAAAAAAGTGGAATATTGCTCATCGATTCAACTCCTCCGACCAACATTATTTTGCCGTAACCGCTATTGATTTTTAAAGCTCCCGTTGTGAAAGCTTCCATGCCCGAAGCACAATTGCGATGCACGGTGAAGGCTGAAGCACTTTCAGGAATGCCCGCTTTTAAAGCGATAACTCGGGCGATATTTGCCGAATCCGCCGGCTGGGCAACATTGCCAATAATGGCTTCGTCAATTTTGTTTGGATCGATTTTGGAACGCAAAATAACTTCTTTGGCAATGCGAGCACCAAGATCGCTAGCGCTAAGATTTTTAAAAACTCCGCCCGCCTTGCCCATGGCAGAACGATAGCCCGCAATTATTGCAATTCTTTCTTTCATAATTTAATAATATTGTTTATTTTTAAATCGAAATTTTGTCGTATTAACGCCACAAATTTTTAACAACTGGTAAAAATTTTTTTTATTTATAATATTAGTTTTAAACCAATAAAAATAACTTTCACGAAAAATTTTATGCTTAATCAAGAAATTATTAATTTTGCCAATTACTTGGCGGATATTGCCAGCGAAATTTCCAA
>CAXNDB010000039.1:0-6923 GCA_964201025.1 Rickettsiales bacterium UBA1997
GCAGGAACTTCTTCTCATGGTCTCTTAAGTATTTCAAATAATAGCTCTGTTGATTTACTCGACTTTAATGCTATAAAAATATCGATCGCCGATCCGGATAAAATCAGATCATGGTCTTTTGGTGAGGTTTCAAAGCCTGAAACCATTAACTATCGGACATTCAAACCCGAAAGAGATGGTTTGTTTTGTGCTCGTATATTTGGTCCAATCAAGGATTATGAATGTTTGTGCGGAAAATATAAAAGAATAAAATATAAGGGAATAGTTTGCGAAAAATGCGGAGTTGAAGTTACTTCTTCCAAAGTTCGTCGCGAAAGAATGGGGCACATTGAATTGGCGGCTCCAATCGCTCATATTTGGTTCTTAAAATCGCTTCCGTCAAGAATTAGCACGATGCTTGGCGTTACTTTAAAATCAATCGAAAAAGTAATTTATTTTGAAGCTTATATTATCACCGATAGTTTAATGACGCCACTCAAAGAGGGTGACATTATTACCGAAGAAGAGTTTGAAAAATTGCAAAAAGAGCATGGATATGGTAGTTTTATTGCAGAAATGGGCGCGGAAGCGGTGCAAAAAATCTTACAAAAACTTGATCTAAAAAAATTGCAAAAAGAATTGCGTGAAGAGCTTGCAGTAGTTACTTCCGAAATGAAAAAAGAAAAAGCAATTAAAAGATTAAAATTGGTTGAACAATTTATTGAGTCTATAGATAATCGACCTGAGCACATGATCATGACGGTTTTGCCAGTTATTCCGCCGGATATTCGCCCTTTAGTTATGCTGGATGGTGGTCGTTTCGCCACTTCTGATTTAAACGAACTTTATCGTCGTGTAATAAATCGTAACAATCGTTTAAAAAGACTTCTAGAATTAGGTGCTCCTGACATTATCATTAAAAATGAAAAAAGAATGTTGCAAGAGTCGGTTGACGCTTTGCTTGATAATGGTCGTTCGGGCGCCATTGTTAAAAATTCTAACAAAAAACCTTTCAAATCTTTGAGCGATATGCTTAAAGGTAAACAAGGACGTTTCCGTCAAAACTTACTCGGAAAACGTGTTGATTATTCAGGTCGAAGCGTTATCGTTGTTGGTCCCGAATTAAAACTTCATCAATGCGGTTTGCCGAAAAAAATGGCATTAGAATTATTCAAGCCTTTTATTTATTCAAAACTTGAATTATACGGGAAATCACCTTCGATTAAAGTTTCTAAAAAAATGGTTGAATCGGAAAGACCCGAAGTTTGGGATATTCTTGACGAAGTAATCAAAGAGCATCCAGTTCTTCTGAATCGGGCTCCGACACTTCACCGTCTTGGTATTCAAGCTTTCGAACCAGTTTTGACCGAAGGTAAAGCGATTCAACTTCATCCGTTAGTTTGTTCGGCATTTAACGCCGATTTTGACGGTGACCAAATGGCGGTACACGTACCTTTATCAATCGAAGCGCAAGTTGAAGCTCGTGCTTTAATGATGTCAACTAATAACATTTTGAGTCCGGCAAATGGTAAACCAATTATCGTTCCATCGCAAGATATTATTCTTGGTTTATACTACATAACCATGGAACGCAAAGACTTTTCTTCAAAAAAAGCTTACCCAATTTCTGATGAATTTGAACTCGAACACGCTTTGAATAGCGAAGTTATTTCCTTGCATGATAAAATTTTATATCGTTACACCGTTCCAAATGCAAATGGCGAAAGAGAAAAAGTTAGAATTGAAACTACAGCAGGAAGGGTTGCGGTCTACAACTCTCTTCCCAACGCAATGAAAGGAAGTTTTGAAGTTGTAAATAAAGTTATGACTAAAAAAGCCGTTACCAATCTTATCGACACTGTTTATCGTAATTGCGGACAAAAAGAAACCGTTATGTTTTGCGATAGAATTATGGCTTTAGGCTTTAAAAATGCTTGCATCGCCGGCATTTCAATTGGCAAAGACGACATGGTCATTCCTAAACAAAAACAATTCCACATTGCCGAATCTTTTGATAAAGTTAAAAAACTTGAGAAGCAATATCGCGAAGGCTTGATTACTGCTGGTGAGCGTTATAATAAAGTCGTCGATGAATGGACAAGTTGCACAAACAAAATATCAAAAGAAATGATGATCAATATTTCTTCTTTTGATATTCCTTCTGAAGCCAATTCAATTTTTATGATGGCAGATTCAGGTGCGAGGGGTTCTGAAAACCAAATCAAACAAGTCGCTGGTATGCGTGGTTTGATGGCAAAACCATCGGGCGAAATTATCGAAACCCCAATCACTTCAAACTTCAAAGAAGGCTTAAGCGTTATGGAATATTTCATTTCGGCGCACGGTGCTCGTAAAGGTTTGGCGGATACGGCGCTTAAAACGGCTAACTCTGGTTATTTAACTCGTCGTTTAGTCGATGTCTCTCAAGATTGCATCGTTATCGAAGAAGATTGCGGAACTCATAACGGACTTTTAATCGAGCCAGTTATTGATGACGGAAGAACTATTGTTTCTCTTGCGGAAAATTGTTTGGGTCGTGTTCCTCTCGAAGATGTTAAAACTCTTGATGGAAAACGAGTTCTTGTTGAAGCTGGTCAAATGATTGACGAAGCTTTGGCTGATGAAATTGATAAATCTGGAATCAAATCACTTCGCGTTCGTTCGGTATTAACTTGCGAAAGCAAAGATGGCGTTTGCGTAAAATGTTATGGTCGTGATTTAGCAACGGGTAATATCGTTAGTATCGGTGAAGCTGTAGGTGTTATCGCGGCCCAATCAATTGGTGAACCGGGAACGCAATTAACGATGAGAACATTCCACATTGGTGGTGCGGCACAAAGGGGAGCTGAACAATCTTCAATTTCTGCAATCTCAGATGGTAAAGTTAAATTTAGCGAAAAATCAGCAATCACTAATCGCGATGGCAAAACTGTTGTGATCGCCAGAAATTCTGAAATCACTTTGGTTGATAAAAATGGCGCGGAAATTCACCGCTATAAATTACCTTACGGTGCCATTATTAATCACAAACATAATTCCGATATTAAAAAAGGCGAACATTTGGCAGAGTGGGATCCTTATAACATCCCAGTAATTGCCGAAGCAAGCGGTGTTATAAAATATAATGATTTATCTGAAAATGTTTCGCTTCGTGAAAAAATTGAAGAATCGACGGGAGTTTCAACTAAAATTGTTATGGATTGGAAGCAATATTCAAAACAAGATTTGAAGCCACGTCTTTCGGTTGAAGACGGTACTCAAAATTTGTTAAAAGAATATGCTCTTTCAATCGGCACGATCATTGGTATATCCAATGGTGACGAGGTTAAAGCAGGTGATGTTATCGCCAGAATTCCAAAAGAATCTTCAAAAACTCGTGATATCACGGGTGGTCTTCCAAGGGTTGCCGAGTTGTTCGAGGCTCGTAAACCTAAGAATGCTGCCATCATGAGTGAAGTCGATGGTAAAATTGAATTCGGTAAAGATTACAAAACTAAACGTCGCATAATTGTTCGTCCCGACGACGCTTCAAGATTGCCGATCGAATATAGTATTTCAAAAACTAAACATTTATTCGTAGGTGAGGGTGATTCGGTAAAAAGAGGAGATGTTTTAATCGACGGAAATCTTGTACCGCATGATATTCTTAGAATCCAAGGCATGCAAGCCTTCACTTCTTATATGGTTAATGAAGTCCAAAAAGTTTATCGCATGCAAGGCGTAAAAATCGATGATAAGCATATCGAAGTTATTATTTCAATGATGTTAAAACGTGTTGAAGTAACAAAATCTGGCGACACTACATTACTGGCGGGTGAATATGTTGATCGTGACGTTTTCGAAAATGTTAATGTCAAAATGATCGATAGCAAAATGAAACCAGCGGAATGTGCTCCAGTATTGCTTGGAATCACTAAAGCTTCATTGCAAACTAAATCATTTATTTCGGCCGCTTCGTTCCAAGAAACGACTCGAGTTTTAACTGATTCAGCGGTTCAAGGTCGTGTTGATAGTTTACGCGGTTTGAAAGAAAATATCATCGTCGGTCGCTTGATTCCTGCGGGAACAGGCTTGATGGCGAGTCGATATAGAAAAATGGCGAATGAACAAAAATAATTCGATAAAGTAATATTTTTATCAGAAATATTTAACAACAAAAAAACCCCTTTCTTTGAAGAAAAGAGAGGGGTTTTTTGTTGAGAGAGATTGGGTTTTTTTAATTATAAATTTTTTTCTCCCCTTGAACCTAAAATTTTTGTAAATACTCTCAGCGATTTCGGTGTCATTGCTCTCCCCTTGAGGGCTCTTCGCGTTAAAAAAATAGCCTAAACGGCTATTTTTAGCGAAGAGGGGCGATAAAATCGCAACGGTAGTTGCGATTTGGGAGCCGTGGGGGGTCAAAAAAGCTTAGATAATCAACAATCTAGAACCAAAATAAAAACTTCCAAAAAATAAATTTTATAAAAAAGACGATTTCTTGATTTTAAATTTAATCCACAAATTTATAAATTTATAAAAAAAATAACCCCTCACCCTAGCCCTCTCCCCGCTTGCGGGGAGAGGGAGTTAGATCGGTTTTTTTTATTCCAGAACGAAATACTGAAGAGAGTTTTATAATTTACTTTTTGAAAAAAATCGTCGCCACAATCCCCTCTCCCCACTTGTGGGGAGAGGGTTAGGGTGAGGGGTTATTTGCGTTAAAAAATAGCCTATTAAAAAACAAAATCAAGAAATCGCCAATTTTGGAATTTTTTTTGCGGATAAACGTTTCATCTTTTTCTTCGAAAAAGATTCACGACTGGGATTGCGTCACTTCGTTCCTGATCCCGTTATTTGCTAAAAATAGCCGTTTAGGCTATTTTTTTAACGCAAATAACCCCTCAAGGGGAGAGTGATTAGCCCGTAAGCTTGACCAGTATTTTCGTAAAATTAAGATTTGCGTTGGAAATGAAGGGGAAAATAATTTCGAGAAATAAAAAAGTCGCACAAAATTTCGATTTAAAATAACTAATTATTAAAAAATATTTTGCTTAATTTAAAAATTGAGTAAAAATATCAATCTTGAAATAACAAAATAGCAATTCATAAAAATTTACAACAATAATGCTAAAATATTCTTAAAAATTTGTAATCAAAAATGAAAAAAAATACAAATCAAAAAGCCTTTTCTTTGATAGAAATTTCTATGGTTATTTTGGTGATTGGAATCTTGATTGCAGGCATTTCGCAGGGTATTGATTTATATGATGATTATCGACTAACTTCGGCGCGAAATCTTACCAAAAATTCGCAAGTTAACAGAATTCCTGATTTAGAAATGTGGTTTGAAGCTACTTCCGAGAATTCCTTGGCGACTGGAACTTCAAGCTTCACCGACAAGCCAAATCCCGTTGATCAAGATTCAATCGGTCGATGGAATAATATCAATCCTAATATTTTACCATCGGCACGCAACCACGCCACTCAAAATAATCCAACCGTTTCGGTCGATAATCAACCTAAATATATTCGCAAAGGCATGAATGGTCTTCCCGCTTTATTGTTTGATGGGACCAATGATTTTTTTTCTTATAATGGTGATTTTTTAGTGGGTTCGGATTATACAATTTTTGTGGTTGAGGCGCGGAGTTCTAACAAAGCTATGAATTTATTTTTGTGTGGAAGCGTTAGCTCACCAAATACAAATCTTCATCTTGGTTACAGAACTGATATTAAAATAACGCAAGCACATTTTGAAAACGATATCGACAAAAACGTTTCAAATTTTACATCAACTGTCCTTAGAATGCATAGTTTTGTTTTTAGTAAAATTAGCGGAAAAGCAATTTACACCAACGGGGGAACCGGAAGCTTTAATGCTAGCTCTAACAATACATTGCCATTAACTTCTTATCAAGGATCCTCAATTGGTAATTGTGCAAATCAGGTTTATTACCAAGGTTCCATCGCCGAAATAATTACTTATTCCCGCGCCTTACCCAACAAAGAAAGGCAAGGGGTCGAAACTTATTTATCAAAAAAATGGGGCATTAAACTTGGTTAATCTGGCTATTTAGAAAAAAAATCCTCGCCGCCATCCCCTCTCCCCGCTTGCGGGGAGAGGGTTAGGGTGAGGGGGAAAATAATTTCGAGAAATAAAAAAGTCGCACAAAATTTCGATTTAAAATAACTAATTATTCAAAAATATTTTGCTTAATTTGAAAATTGAGTAAAAATAAAATTCTAGAAATAATTCAAAATAGCAATCGACAAAAATAAATAAAAATTATGCTAAACCAAGAATTTATAATTAAATTCAAGAAAAATACTAGAGCCTACTATTCGCTAATTATTTTTAGTTTTTTATTTATTACTTCTTTTTTTGCTGAGATTATTGCTAACAATAAACCACTTTTAGTAAGATTTGACAATCAATTTTTCGTGCCGATTTTTCAAGAAATTCCCGAAACAAAATTTGGTGGCGAATTGATGACAAGTGCCGATTATCTTGACCCCGAAGTGCAAAATTTAATTAATAAAAATGGCTGGATAATTTTTGCGCCAATTCCTTTTTCATTTGATACAATTAATCTTGCGATTAAAGAACGAGCACCTTCACAGCCTACAAAATCAAACCTTCTTGGCACTGACGATCAAGGACGCGATGTTTTATCGCGAGTAATTTACGGCATTAGAATTTCGTTAATTTTTGGTTTAATTTTGAGTTTTTTTTCATTATTAATCGGCATTTTTTTAGGAGCAGTGCAGGGCTATTTTGGCGGGCTCATCGATTTATTTTTACAAAGATTTATTGACATTTGGTCGAGCTTGCCCGTCATGTTTTTATTAATAATTTTATCGTCAATAATCGCTCCAAGTTTTTTAACATTATTGATTTTGATGCTGATGTTTAGCTGGCTCGGCGTCGTTTCTTATATTCGCGCCGAGTTTTTGCGTTTACGCAA
>CAXNDB010000040.1:0-6766 GCA_964201025.1 Rickettsiales bacterium UBA1997
TGCGAAAATTTGGGCTGATAAAATTTTTGCTTGCGAATTTTGTTGCAAAATTTCCTCTTCAATTTGCATATTTTTTTGTCCAATAATCACAAATAAATCTATATTTTTTGCAACTTCCGCAAGACTTTGACGCATTGGACCACTTGGAATCAAATGCTTATTGCCAAATGCAATTTTACTATCGATTACTAAAATTTTTATATCATATTCAAGTTGAAAATTTTGCAAACCATCATCCATTATAATTGCTTGAAATTTTTTATTTTCACGAATTTTTTGATAACCCAAATAACGATTTTTAGCAACGCAAGTTGGCGCAATTTCCGCCAAAAGTTTTGCCTCATCGCCAACCTCTTTAACATCGAATTGACAAGGATTTTCAATCATTAAAACTTTATTATTTTTTGATTTATAACCCCGAGTTAAATAGCAAAATTCAAAATTATTTTGTTTAAAAATTTCTCCCAAAGCTAGAGCAACAGGAGTTTTACCGGCACCACCCGCAATAATATTGCCGATACAGATTATTGGCAAATCAACTTTTTGTGTTTTTACCAAATTTTTTTTAAGCAAAAAACCAATTTTATATAAAAGACTTAAAGGCAATAAAATCAAGGATATTAAGCTATTTTTTTGCAACCAAAATTGTGGAGTTTTAAACATATTTATTTTTCAATTAAATCAAAAAAATTGGGTTGATTATCGATTTTTTTCGCGGGCGAATTATGATTTTTTAAAACCTCATTAAGATTTGCCAAAACTTCGCCATCATGCATTTTAATGGTAAATTTTTGCTGATTTTTTAAATCTTCGCAATTGGTAATTACATGATTATTTTTATCTTTTAAAACCGCAAAACCTCTTTCGAGCATTTGTTGATAATTGCATGATTTTATTGTGCTGGCGAAGCCTTCAAGCCTAATATTTTTTTGCATTAAATTATTTTCAATATTTTTTTTAATCGCTTCAAAATTATAAAATATTTTTTGTTGTAAAATTTTAATTCTCTCAAAAATAAAATCGGATTTTATGGCAATTTTTTGAATTTTTAAAAAATTATTTTCAATAAAATTTTTCGCCGAATATTCAATTTTTTCGGAAAAATTTATAATTTTTTGTTGCGAATTTTCTAAAAATTTTTGTGGACTTAATAAATTTCTCTCTAGATTTCTAAGCGCCAAGTGATTTTTACTAAAAAAATTATCGATAGAATTATTAATATTTTTTTCGAGATTTTTAAAATTATTTTTTAAATCTTCTAAAACTGGAGTGGCAAATTCGGCTCCCGCTGTAGGCGTTGGAGCCCTAACATCCGCCACAAAATCAATTAAAGTGAAATCAGTTTCATGCCCAACCGCCGAAATAATTGGAATTTCCGATTTAAAAACTTCACGCACTAAATCTTCGTCATTAAATGGCAATAAATCTTCAAAAGAACCGCCTCCGCGAGCGATAATTATAATTTCGGGACGATTTATTTTGAGTCCATTAAAATATTTAATTCCGGCAATAATTTCACGCGAAGCTTTGTCTCCTTGCACCGCGCTTGGATAAAGAATTAAATGAAGTGGACAGCGATTTAAAATGCGATGTTTAATATCTTCAATCACCGCACCGGTTTCCGAAGTAATTACTCCAATAATTTTTGGAAAAAATGGTAAATTTTTCTTATAAACTGCATCGAACAAACCTTCTTCAGCGAGCTTTTTACGGCGTTTCTCGATCATTTCTAAAATCGCTCCAATTCCGGCAATTTCAATTTTATCAACAATAATTTGATAATTGGAACGCCCTTCATAAGAAGTAATTTTGCCCGATGCACAAATTTGTAGGCCATCGCCGATTTCAAAATCAATAGCATTGGCTTGGTTGCGAAAACAAACTGCGGTTAAAACCGCATTATCTTCTTTTAAATTGAAATAAAGATGCCCGCTTGAGGCACGCTTGAAGCCGGTGATTTCGCCATTTATTTTAACATAACCGAAAGCGTTTTCGATGGTTAATTTTATAGCTTTGGAGAATTCGGCAACCGAAAATTGCGGAATATTTTCTGACATTTATAAAATAAAAAACTTTAAAAAAATTAATTGAAATTTTACTTAACAATCTTAATGTTGGTTTTTTAATTTCCTAATTTAAAATTAAATTTTTTCTAATTTTATTGCCATCTAAAGATTAAATATTTACACTAATATTTTAAAAAAAATTCATTATTCAAAAATATTTCGCAAGGAGAAATTTTGCTTAAAAAAATCAAATCTTTATCAATTTCTGGTTTAGAATGTTTGCCAATTGTCGAAGGTGGCAAAGGCGTCGGAATCACTAATGGCGTGACTGCAGGTCATTTTGCTAAAGCGGGCGCAATTGGAACTTTTTCAGGAGTTAACGCTGATTACATTGATGAAAATCAACAATATGTTCCATTAATTTACAAAACTCATACTCGTCGCGAAAGGCATGAAGAGCTTGTTGCCTCTTCGATTCAAGGCGGTATTTCGCAAGCTAAAATCGCTCATGATGTTTCTGCTGGAAGTGGTCGTATTCACATGAATATTTTGTGGGAAATGGGTGGAGCGGAACGAGTTTTAACTGGCATTTTAGATGGCGCTAAAGACATGGTTCACGGTATCACATGCGGTGCTGGAATGCCTTATCGCTTAGCGGAAATTGCCGAAAAATATCGCGTTTATTATTATCCAATTGTTTCATCAATGCGTGCTTTTCGTGCCTTGTGGAAAAGAAGTTATCACAAAGCCAAAGATTTACTTGGTGGAGTTGTTTATGAATGCCCATGGAGAGCTGGCGGACATAATGGTTTATCCAACGCCGAAAATCCCGAAAGCTATGAAGATCCATATCCACGCGTTGTTGAAATTCGTAGCTTCATGAATTCAGTTGGCTTGCACGACGTTCCAATTATTATGGCGGGCGGAGTTTGGCATCTTGATGAGTTCGAACATTGGCTCGACAATCCAGAAATTGGTCCAATCGTTTTCCAATTTGGCACCCGTCCAATCTTAACTCAAGAATATCCAGTTTCAAAATCGTGGAAAGAGAAATTATTATCTTTAAAAGAAGGTGATGTTTATTTAAATCGTTTTAGCCCTACTGGCTTCTATTCTTCTGCCATTGAAAATGATTTTATTCGCGAATTAAAAAAGCGTGAAATTCATCAAGTTGAATATCGCGCCAAAACTGACGAAACTTTTAATTGTGAAATTCCATTCGGACAAAGAGGCAGAGTGGTTTACATTAAATCTTCCGATAAAATTAAGGTCGATGAATGGGTTAAAAAAGGTTTTAGCGAAAGCATGAAAACCCCCGATGAAACCCTTATGTTCGTCGATAAATCAAAGGCTCAACAAATTTTAACCGATCAAATTAATTGCATGGGTTGTTTGAGTCATTGCCGTTTCAGCAATTGGACCGACAAAGAAGAGATGAATTTTACCAACGGCAAAAAAGCCGATCCACGTAGTTTTTGTATTCAAAAAACTTTGCAAGATGTGCGTCATGGCATCGATATCAATAATCAATTAATGTTTGCCGGACACAGCGCTTATCGCTTTGCCAGCGACCCTTATTACGCCAATGGTTTTGTGCCGACAATTCAACAATTAGTTGATCGAATCATGACGGGTAAATAATTTTTTAAAAAATGACTAGATTTATTTTTATTACAGGTGGCGTCGTTTCTTCGCTTGGCAAAGGGCTCGCCTCGGCTTCTCTCGCCACACTTCTTCAAGCACGCGGTTATTCAGTAAAACTTCGTAAACTTGATCCATATTTAAATATCGATCCCGGCACCATGAGCCCAACGCAACATGGCGAAGTTTTCGTCACCGATGACGGCGCGGAAACCGATCTTGACTTAGGTCATTACGAACGCTTCACCGGGGTTGATTCCAAAAAATGTGACAACATTACCGCCGGACAAATTTACCTCGAACTTTTATCAAAAGAACGCAAGGGCGACTATCTCGGCGGAACGGTTCAAGTCATTCCTCACGTCACCGATTTAATCAAAAAATTTATTTTAAATGATTTAGAAAAAACCGATTTTGCTCTTTGTGAAATTGGCGGAACTGTTGGCGATATTGAAGCCCTACCCTTTTTCGAAGCGATTCGTCAACTTGGTTATGAAATGCCCAATCAATGTGCTTTTTTACATCTCACTTTGCTTCCTTATATTGAAAGTGCCGACGAGTTGAAAACTAAGCCTACACAACATTCGGTAAAAGAATTACGTTCAATCGGAATTCAACCGAGTATAATTTTATGTCGGGTTGAACGTCCGATCGAAACCATCAATAAATCTTTGCTCGAAAAAATTGCGCAAATGTGCTCTGTACCCACTTCTTCAGTAATTCCAGCGCCAAATGCTTCATCGATTTACGAAGTTCCAATGATTTATCACAAACTTGGGCTCGATACCGAAATTTTAAAATTCTTCAAATTAAATCATAGCAAAAAACCAGATTTAACCAAGTGGCAGAAGATTAAAGACGCCATCGAAAATCCGCAAAATGAAGTCAATATCGCCATCGTCGGAAAATATAATGACTATAAAGATTCTTATAAATCCTTAATTGAAGCTATTAATCATGGTGCATTTTCTTTAAAAACTAAAGTAAATTTAATTTGGATAAATGCCCGTGAAAATTCCGAAAAATTGCCGAAAAATATTCATGCAATTTTAGTGCCAGGGGGCTTTGGCGTTGACGGCACCGAGGGCAAAATCGCCATGATAAAATATGCTCGTGAAAATAATATTCCTTATTTCGGTATTTGTTTTGGCATGCAAATGGCGGTGATTGAATATGCCCGCAACGTCTTGAAAATCAAAGACGCCAGCTCAAGTGAAATTGCCAAAAAAGGTTCTTTCGTCGTTGGCATGATGAGTGAATGGCAACATGAAAAATCAACCAAAAAAGCTGGTAAAAATTTGGGTGGAACCATGCGTTTGGGCGCCTATCCATGCGACTTGAAGAAAAATTCTTTGGCTCAAAAAATTTATGGTCAAAATCAAATTTCCGAACGCCATCGTCATCGTTATGAAGTCAATATTGCTTTTAAAAAACAACTCGAAGAAAAGGGTTTAATTTTTTCTGGAATGTCGCCCGACGGCAAACTTCCCGAAATTATTGAATTAAAAAATCATCCATTTTTTATTGGGGTGCAATTCCATCCCGAGTTGAAATCAAAGCCTTTCTTGGCTCATCCATTGTTCGTTGAATTTGTAAAAAGCGCCATTAATTATAAAAATGCTCAATAAATTTTTGATTGTTTTATTGCTAATTTTCACCACCTCATCTTGCGGACTTCAAGTAATTTATAAAGATCAATTTGATGAAAATTCAATCGCTCATCAACTGGCTTCGATCCGCATCAAGAAAGATCGCAAACAACTTGCTCAAACTCTCAAAAATAATCTTTACGATGTTTTAAATCCCGATTACATAAAAACCGAAGCCAAATATTTTTTAGAATTAGATTTAGCAACCAGCGTTGCACCAACTTTCACTAATATTTCTGGGGCTTCAGGACGAAATAAAGCAACCTTAACCGTGAGTTATGTTTTGAAAAATATCAAAACTGCACAAACAATTTCGCAAGGAAAAACCGATGTTTACGATAGTTATGATGTGTCGCAAAACCGCTATGCGACTTACACCGCCGATGAATATGTCAAAGATAATTTAACCAATGTTATCGCTCAAAAAATTCGTAATTCAATCGTTAACGATATCTCCGAAGAAAAAAGAGAATGCGAAGAAAATAAAAATGTTAAAAATTACAAATGCTTGATTGAATAATATCATTTCAACTTTACCTTTAATAATTATCAATTAAATATAGCTATTAATTACTTTTTATTAATATTAATTTATTAAAAAATGCTTACAGTAGCTGGAACCGCTTCTTTTTCTCCTATAATTACAACATTATTAAAAGCTGTATCTCTGACAGCTTTAGGATTTGCCTTCATGCCAAAACAAGAAATCGAAGCATTAAGTTTCGATTCTGATCAACAGGAAAAATTCAATGCGGCAATATTATATTCTAGAATCTTAGCAAGTCCCGAAATTGATTTAGTAAAAATGAGAAGATCAACTCCATTTCTTACTAGTAAACTTAAATTCACTAAGCTTGTCGGAATAGAATTTGTTGACCAAGTTTATACAACTAACAACTCTTTTAAAAACAATATTTTAATTAGTGCCGTCGCCTTTCATCAATTAAAAGCACTTAATAATATCTTAGATAATTGTGACTTTAAATCAGATAAACAATTAACTAATGATATATTATCTTATCGCGATAGATCGGGATTGAATCTTTTAAATCATGTTTGCGGAAATCGTGGAACTATTGGTGATAATTTGAGTAATAAAATTATTGATATTTACGTTGAAAATTTAGATAAAAAAACACTTTTGGAATCGCTAGATAAATTTGTTTTAACCCTACCGCCCGAACAGTTTAAAAAAATTGCTGATAAAGTTGGAATTGAAAATTTACAAAAAATTGGCGCTAATATTACTAAACAAGATATTAAACGAAAGATTTCGAAATATCACTCGCCAAATATTTTTTTAAAAAAAAATGGCAATGGCTATGAACAAAACACTTTAATGAACAAAATTGAATCCAATCCCTTGGCTTTAAAAACAATGATAGAAATGGGATATGGTGTTCAAATTACTCCAGAAATTGCAAGTAAATTTGATCAAATTGAATTTGCAATAACAGGAAAACCAGGTGT
>CAXNDB010000041.1:0-6639 GCA_964201025.1 Rickettsiales bacterium UBA1997
CGTCGATTTTTAATCGCTTCGATTACAAGTTTTATCGGTTCAATTTGTTGGTATGGAGCCTACGCCATCGGCAATGTAATTCATGTAAAAACCGTTGGACAATTAGAAATAATTGCTAGTATGTTGGTTGCAAAATTTCATCTAAAAGAAAAAAATAGCATTAAAGAAAATCTTGGTATAATTTTTATTATAATTGCAATATTGTTAATTATTTTGTTATAAAATATGAGTTCAAATTTACAACGAAAATTCTTCGGAACTGATGGTATTCGTGGCACCGCCAACCAATTTCCAATGACCGCCGAGATTGCTTTAAAAGTCGGCATGGCTCTCGGAGCCAGATTTGGAGCCAGTTTTACCAAAGATCATCATCGTCATCGCGTCGTTATCGGCAAAGATACTCGCCTCTCGGGCTATATGATCGAACCCGCTTTGACCGCTGGCTTTGTTGCCATGGGTTTGGATGTTTTTTTAGTCGGACCAGTCCCGACGCCCGCCGTTTCAATGCTCACCAAATCTCTTCGAGCCGATATCGGCATCATGATTTCGGCTTCGCATAATCCATTTTACGATAATGGCATTAAAATTTTTGATCGCGAAGGCAATAAACTCAACGACTCAATCGAAATCGAAATTGAAAATTTAATTACCGCCGATTTAACTCAATATTTGGCAAAATCTGTCGATTTAGGAAGAGTCAAAAGGCTCGAAGACACCCGCGGACGCTATATCGAATTCGTCAAAAATTCTTTTCCGCGCGATAAAAATTTAAGCAATTTAAAAATTGTCGTCGATTGCGCCAATGGTGCTTCTTATTCAATGGCGCCAACGATTTTTCGTGAACTCGGCGCTCAAGTTATTGAGATCGGCGTCGAGCCCAACGGCTTCAATATCAACGAAAATTGTGGCTCAACTCATCCGCAAATTTTGCAAAAAAAAGTGGTGGAAGAATCCGCTGATATCGGCATTGCACTTGATGGCGACGCCGATCGTTTAGTCGTCGTCGATGAAAAAGGCACGATAATCGATGGCGATAAATTAATCGCCATTATCGCCGAAAAATTGCATGATGAAGGGCGTTTGAAGGGTGATTTAGTTATCATTACGCAAATGTCGAACATGGCGCTCGAAGAATATTTAAATTACATCGGGGTTTCGACCATTCGCACCCAAGTCGGCGATCGTTATGTGCTCGAAGAAATGCGTCGTCAAAAATGTAATTTTGGTGGCGAACAATCGGGGCACATAGTTCTCGGCGACTACTCTACCACGGGCGACGGCTTGATCGCTTCTTTACAAATTTTAGCAAAATTGGCGAGCGATAATAAAAAAATTAGCGATTTGGCAAATATTTTTCAACTCAATCCGCAAATTTTAAAAAATATTCGTTTCGATAAAAATGCTCCAAATCCTATGGCGGACAAGTCTTTTCAAGATTTTATTTCTCAAAAAGAATTGGAATTAAAAAAATCTGGTCGCATTTTAGTGCGCAAATCCGGCACCGAGAACCTGCTTAGAATCATGATCGAAGGCAAAGATTTTGATTTGATTAATAAAATTTCAGATGAGATAATTATTTTTACTAATAATTTTTTTAAATCTAACTGATAATTGTTTTTTGTTAATAATTTAATTAATTTTTACGTGAGCAGAAATAATACTTCAAACCAAAATAGCGTTTTAGATAATGTGTTTAGTGGCTTTCCAAATCTATTTGGCCCACCAAATACTGGGGCTTCAAGAAATACGAATCGAAATGGATGCGAATCAAGAGCTCCAATACCAAATTATTATTCTACTTATACTCCTCCTATTACTCAAACAAATCTTCGCAATCAAGTTCAAAACTCCAATCAATGTTTTCATTCCGATTCAACTCTTGGCTGGCTTTTTGGTGGAGGTAATTTTGTTTCATTACCAACTTCAAATAAACCATCTTATTTTGATGTAGATGGTAAACCCTTAACCCCCGATGAAATAACTAAAATTCATAATAAAACTCCATCGACAATATTCTATCTTGATGATGCTAATTATGCATATAATTATGATCATAATTATAATTTTTCAAATTTAGTTGTTCGGAGATCAATTATACATTGTTAAAATTTAGGCATATTTAAAAAATGGGATGATGGAAACCTATTTTTCCTCAAATTTTTCATAAAAATTTCTCGACTTTTTCTTTTTATTTTATCCAAAAATTTATAATTTTTTAGATAAAAATTGCTAAAAAAATTTGATTATATTTTAATTTTCTAGGCATAATTAAAAAAATGGGGTGATGGAAACCTATTTTTTTCCCAAATTTTCTAGCCCAAATTTTATATTTTTTAAAAAAATTAACTTCAATCTTTTTATTTATTTTTAAAAAAGAAAAACAAGATGAAATTGATTAAAATGCTGTATTTTTTTCAAGGCGAAATTAAAATCTATTTGCTTGAAGTCGCTACCATTTTTTCGCTAGAAGCAGAAGAACCCCCTGCACTATAAATGCTCGAAGAAGGATCCGTTTTTTCACTCGAAAAACTTCCTGTCATTTCGTCATGCGATCTTTTATCCCCAACTCTAAATCCCTCAAAATTAATTAATTTACTGTCAATTTTTTCAACATGTTCTTGCAATTCTTTTATAATTTTTTCAACATTTTTTAATTTTCCTAATTGAGCTTGAGATCGTCTCAACATAAAACCTAGGCATTGGGGATCTAAGCCATTAAGAAATTTATTTCTATTCTCTTCACTTTTGTCAGAGCAAAATTTAATTATAAAAGCATCTTTGCGTTCCTCCGAAGAACCGCTCCCAATTTCTTTTACAAAATTATTTTTAGCGTCTCGATTATTAAAAAAAGTTGCATCCGACATAAAATCTTCAAGCCCATGAGGATCTTCTCTTTGTTTAGTTTTCAAGCCTTCAATAACTTGCTCCAAATTTCCAAATTTTGATTTCTGTTTTTCAAATTCTGTTATAATCAAAGAAAGATTTTCTTTACTCAAATCTTTAAAAAATTTGTCTCTTTTTTCCGGATTTGAAGCCAAAAGTTGCACATTAAAACTTTCCTTCTTGCCTTCATCGCCATGTTCAAATAACAGTTTAACAAAATTATTTTTGGCTTGAGTAGTTTGAAAATTCCAAGCTAAAAAATCATCGATTTTGACTTCTTGTTTTTCAAATAAAAACTTAATTTTATCTACATCTTCTTGACTAAGATTTAGATGCGAAGTGGCGATTAAATTAAAATGTTTTTGATGATTAACTTCATCCGAAACCAAATTATCTTTAAAAAGTTTATTTCTGTTAATTTGATCAATAAAATTAGGTGTGGTTTGCAGTAGTTTTGTTGTTGATTTTTCTGGCTTTGCTTTTTTTTCTTTCATTAAACTTCTATCCATAAGAGAATTCATTTTTTCAAAAAATCCAATCTTATTGAGAAAATTTTTTTCTAAAATTTCTACGATCTGAAATAATTTTTCACCAGCCTTATCAACCATTTTTTGCCTTAAATCCTTATATGATTTATATCCTTCTCCACCCTGAACTTTCAATACTTCATCATAAGTAAAAAGTCGATCAGTCGTTGAATTTTCAATTTGATGTTGAATTTCAAGTGAATGACGCGATACCACATAAAAGCTTTTAAGGGGGCAATTTCCTCTAATTTGCATCTTGGTTGGAGTTGAATGAGTCATCCCTAAAAATTTACATCCAAAAATTTCTTTTGATTCTAATTTTGCCCGACTAAAATGTTGCAAACAAAATTCTGTGGTAGTTTTACCTTTTGAATTTTTATTAACAAAATCTTCGGCAAATTGTGGACTAAAATCCAATGACTCTTTTAGTTCAAAAGTTGTTGCACCATTAATATAAGTTGATTGATTAGCTCCAATTTGCCTACTTATTCTTCGCTCTAAAAAAACCTCATGACCATCGCAATAGCTAATTTTTGTTAATTTATTTTGAGCATTAACATGAAATATAAAATAAGAAGCATGCTCATTTAATTGAGATTTGTAAATGTGAAGTTCGGTTTTATCTCCATTAGCATCATGACATTCAATTATAGATGGCTTTTCTTTAGCTTCAGCTATTATTTGATAAATTTTAAGAAGCTTTTTGGATAACTCACTCTCTAACTCTTCTTCACTTGGTAAAATGGATGATGTTCTTGATTTAAATTCTTTATCATGCATTGGTTGACCAAGTTTATCGTAAAAAAGTTTTAAAAATTTATAATTACCAACAAATTCACTAAGATTTTTAATTTCTTCATCTTGCAAATCTCTACCAAATTGTTTTTGAAAAATAAGTTTTAATGTATTTTTATTTAGGTCGGAAGGTTCATTATAGTATTGTCCTAGACTATATAAAATTGGATTGTTTCCTTGTTGATCTTGTTGATCCAAAACCCCTTCATTGGTCTCTATTATTGTTTTTAGCACATTTAATTTACCGTTACGAATTGCATAAAAAACTGGAGTAAAACCATTTCTAACATTCTGTTTCAGAATTTCTGGATTAGTTTTTATTATTGCTTTTAGTGCATCTAATTTATCGTTATAAATAGCATAAAAAACTGGAGTAAAACCATTTCCAACATTCTGTTTCAGAATTTCTGGATTAGTTTTTATTATTGTTTTTAGTGCATATAATTTATCGTTAAGAATTGCATAAAAAACTGGAGTAACACCATTTCCAACATTCTGTTTCAGAATTTCTGGATTAATTTCTATTATTGTTTTTAGCGCATTTAATTTTTCGTTATAAATTGCATAAAAAACTAGAGTAAAACCATTTCCAAGATTCTGTTTCAGAATTTCTGGATTAGTTTTTATTATTATTTTTAGTGCATCTAATTTTTCGTTAAGAATTGCATAAAAAACTGGAGTAACACCATTTCCATCATTCTGTTTCAGAATTTCTGGATTAATTTCTATTATTGTTTTTAGCAAATCTAATTTATTGAAATGAATTAAATTAAAAACCAAATTTAAAACAGCTTTATTTTTCAGATCTAAAGTTTGTGGGTTAGCTATGATTATCGATTCTAAATCATCCCACTTACGCTGATTAATTGCGTAAGAAACTAGATTTAAGCCTTTATTATTTTGTGTTTCTAAAAATTTTGGATATCGTGTAATTATCTTTTCTAAAACTTGTGGTTTAAGCAATTCGTTTGGTATAAAATTAATAACAAAATCAAGATGTTTTAAATCTTCTTCTTCGATTGAGGCGGGAGATAGAAATGATTCAATTGTTTTTTTACATTCATCTATTTTATGACAAAATTTTTTTTGCTCTTCATTGCCATGTTCCTTAACAATATCATAAAAAAATGATATATTTATATCATTAGTGAAAATGTGATTTAAGTCGATTTTAACTTCTTTTTCAATAAGCAAAAATTTAAAAACACTAATTACACTAGGACTTTCAATTTCTTCCTCTTCAATAATATGACGGAGTTTTTTTTCTAAAATTTTTGGGCTAGCATATTGAGCTAAAGTTTTAAACAACTCTGGTTCAAAACATAAATCAAGAGGAGTTTTTCCATCGGAATTTATATCATCAACACTTACTCCATTCTCAACCAAAATTTTGATTAATTTTGTAACGCAACTTATATAGCTATCGTTACCAAATGACTCCTGATTATTTTCACCAATAAGAAAACTCGCAATAAGATTATTATTATCAGAATCTTTATCATCTTTTATTGAAGCGAATTTACTAATATGTTTTGATATAATATCAACACTCCGATTTCCATCAAAATTTTCAATCATATTTCGTAAAATACTTTCATTAAAAAAATTAATTTTACATAAATCTTGATCCTTAGACAAAAGCAAATCAACAAGATCTAAATTAGAATTACCTAAATCATCACTAATTCTTTCTATAAAACAATTTTTAAGTCTTGGATTTCTTTGTAATAATTCTTGATATTGTAAATTTTCACCTTGAGTTTGTTTAAATACATCTAAAGCTTTTTGAAATTCTTTATCTTCTTCCTCTTTAATTATCTGTAGTTCCGGAGTCATATTTAATATTCTAAATTAATTTAATTTTTACATATTTAAAATCAAATTAAAATACACTAAATTAATTTCAATTGTTAATTAATAATTTCTTAAATTAAATTATTCCTTTAAAACAAATATTTGGTGGTGACAAATTTTGCTATTATTTTTTTAAATCAAAACGATCGGAATTCATAATTTTTGTCCAAGCTTTGACGAAATCTTTGACGAATTTTTCTTTGCCATCATTGGCTCCGTAAACTTCAACAATCGCTCTTAATTCCGAACTCGAACCAAAAACCAAATCAACCGCAGTGGCTTGCCATTTGACTTCGCCGGTTTTGCGATTTTTAGCTTCGTAAATTCCTTCAAGTTTTTCTGATTTTGTCCACTCATTTTCCATATCAAGTAAATTGACAAAGAAATCATTGGATAAAACTCCAACTTTTTTGGTAAAAATTCCATTTTTAGAATTGTCGAAATTCGTTCCCAAAACTCTCATGCCACCAACTAAGGCAGTCATTTCCGGCACGGTTAAATTTAATAAATAAGCGCGGTCAATTAAGGAATTAATTGGCGAAATTTCAGAATTTTTATTAAAATAATTTCTAAAACCATC
>CAXNDB010000042.1:0-6578 GCA_964201025.1 Rickettsiales bacterium UBA1997
TAAAATATTTTGAATTTTTTTGATTAATTTATCTTGATCTTGAGAGGCTTTAGAAACGCGAATTTGAACATCATTTTCTCCGGATTCTTGAATGTGAATGTCATTAATTTTGTTTGATAAAACTTCGCGAATTTTAGAAATATCCGGGTTTTCATCGATACGAGCTTCAATTAAAATGCCACCAGCAAAGTCAATTCCATAATTGAGTCCCTTGGTGAAAACCAATATTAGCGAGCCAATCATAAATATAATTGAAAGCACTAAAGCGATTTTATGAATTGACATAAAATCGACTTTGCAATTATTAAGAGAGACTCTGATTTTGCTAATTATTGACATGATTTTGTAGTGATTAATTTGATAAAATTAATTTATCAAAACTATTTTTTAATTTTACGAATCGCAGTTGAAAGCCTAGAAAGCTTGCGCGAAGCGGTGTTAAGCTTCAAAACTTTTTTGGTTACGCCACGCATAATTTCTGGTTCAAGATTTTTGAAAGCTTCACGAGCTTTGGTTTCGTCACCAACTTTAATAGCGCCGTCAACTTTCTTGATGAAAGACCTGATACGATTGATGCGAGCAGTGTTGACAATATTTTTTTTCTCACTAGAACGAAATGCTTTTTTAGCAGATTTTGTATTTGCCATATGTAATTTTTTTCAAAATAAATTGTTGTTTTCAATAAAGAATAATTTGAGGGCGGTAATTTTAATAGTTCTAAATTAGTTTAGCAAGAATTTTTGTTGGCGAGGGTAAAATTCTAGTTTTGCGATAGCAACTATTTAGTGAGATTAATAATTTTTTTACCCATTTTATCTTGCAAAATTTGCGGAATTTCAATTGATCCATCTGCGTTTTGATAATTTTCTAAAAGGGCGATGAGGGTACGTCCAACCGCAAGCGAGGAACCATTTAAAGTATGAACAAAATGGTTTTTCCCTTCCTTGTCTTTATATTTTATATTGGCTCGACGCGCTTGAAAATCACCGCAATTTGAGCAACTTGAAATTTCACGATATTTATTTTGCGATGGAAACCAAACTTCCAAATCATAAGTTTTTTGCGCACAAAAACCCATATCGCCCGAGCATAATAAAATCTTGCGATAAGGCAAACCAAGCTTTTGCAAAACCTCGCAAGCGATATTGGTCATTCTTTCATGTTCTTGATTAGAATTTTCTGGCGAGGTGATCGAAACTAATTCAACTTTTTTGAATTGATGTTGGCGAATCATGCCTCGCGTATCTTTGCCCGCAGAGCCCGCTTCTCTTCTAAAGCAAGGGGTGAAAGCGGTGAAGCGAATCGGCAAATCATTTTCGCTAAAAGTTTTTTTGGCGACCAAATTTACCAAAGACACTTCGGAGGTTGGAATAAGCCAATAGCCGTCAGTTGTAACAAAAGCTTCTTCGGAAAATTTTGGCAATTGTCCCGAAAATTTCATGGCCTCGGATTTGACTAAATTTGGCGGTGAAATTTCGATGTAATTATGTGCAGAAGCAATGTCGAGCATAAAATTGGAAAGAGCCCTTTCAAGCCTTGCTAAATCTCCACTCAAAGTTGAAAATCGCGCTCCCGACATTTGGGCTGATTGTTCGAAATCGAGCATTTTCAAGGCTTCTCCGAGATCTTCGTGAGATTTTGGGGTAAAATCGAATTTTCTCGGCTCGCCAAATTTTTCAATTTCAATATTATCATTTTCATCAACGCCGACGGGCACTTCATCATGAGGAATATTGGGAATATTTAAAAGTTTTTCATTTAGCAATTCTTCGCTTTCTAAATTTTTTTCAGCTTCACTCAAAAGAGTGTTAATATTTTTTGATTCTTGCAAAAATGGCGAAGCGTCGCCATTATTTTTTTTAATAACCGCGATGTCTTGTGCTAGCTTGTTGCGTTTGGCTTGAAGCTCTTGAATTAAAAAAATTTTTTTACGTTTTTGTTCGTCGAGAATAAGAAGTTCGGAAGCGCGAATGCTTAATTTGCGGGCTTCCATGGCATTATCAAATTTTTGTGGATTTTCACGAATCCATTTTATATCAATCATATTTTAATATTTTAAATTTGGTCGAGACGTTTTTTACCTTTGAAACCGCCGGCAATTCCCGTGCGAGAAACCGTTGCCAAGCCATGATTCTCAAGGATTTTTAAGGCTTCATCAATCTCTTTTGAAGAGCCGATAATTTCAAAAACCGTGGAATTTTCTTCGGTATCAATAATTTGAAAACGAAAATTTTTTAAAGATTTTTGTGCGTCTTCAAGTTGTTTTTGCGTCGAAATTATTTGTGCCAAACATAATTCTCTTTCAATGTAATCATCATTTTTACTAAGTTCTGCCGCATTATGAACGGGAACGATTCGGCACAATAATTTACAAATTAAATCAACGGTTTTGTCGGTGCCAAAAGTAGTGATAGTGATGCGTGATAATTTTTTATCTTGAGAAACTGGGGCAACCGATAAAGTTTCAATATTATAACCACGAGCGGAAAATAATTCGACGACTCGAGCCAAAGCTCCGAACTCATTATCGATTAAAACTGCAATTACATGTCTTCGAATTTCTGTCATAAAAATTAAATTAAACCGCGTTAATATCTTTGGTTACATATTGTTTTGCTTGGCTTCCGAGCAATATTTCATTGTGCGATGAGCCAGCGGGAATCATTGGGAACACATTTTCCGATTTATCAACGAGACAATTAAACAAGACGGGACCTCGATGATTAATCATTTCGAGGATTTTTTCATCAAGATGATCGGGCTTGTCGCATTCAATTCCTAAGATTCCGAAGCTTTCCGCCAATTTCATAAAATTCGGCAAGGATTCCATGTAAGATTGACTTTCACGTTTTTCATAAATCAGTTCTTGCCATTGACGCACCATGCCCATATAGCGATTATTTAAAATGAAAATTTTCACCGGCAAATTATATTGTTTGATGGTCGAGAGCTCTTGCATATTCATCATAAAACTTGCGTCGCCACTAACGCAAATTACCAAATCTTGCGGATTAGCGATTTGAGCGCCAATTGCCGATGGAACGCCATATCCCATGGTTCCAAGCCCACCCGAAGTGAGCCATTTTTTCGGTTTATCAAATTGAATATATTGCGCCGTCCACATTTGATGTTGTCCGACATCGGTTGAAACGAAAGGTTGCGCGTCTTTGGTCAAAGCATTTAATCTTTCAATCGCATATTCAGGTTTGATAGTTTTTTTTGAGGCTTCGTAAGATAAAGATTTTATCGATTGCCATTTTTCAATTTGTTGCCACCAATCATTGATTTCTCTGCGTCGATTGCCGATTTTACGACGTTGAATTTCTTCAAGTAAAGCTTCGATCGCATGTTTAGCATCGGCATTTATGGCGACATCGACTTTAATTATTTTGTCGATCGAACATTCATCAATATCGATGTGAATTTTTTTAGAGTCGGGAGAAAAACCCGAAACTTTGCCAGTTACGCGATCGTCAAAACGAGCGCCGATATTGATCATAACATCGCATCCATGCATGGCTAGGTTGGCTTCGTAGGTTCCGTGCATTCCAAGCATGCCAATAAAATGCTGATCGGTTGCCGGAAAAGCGCCAAGCCCCATCAAAGTGTTGGTGATTGGAAAACCTAAATGACGAACTAATTTAGTGAGCGCTTCGCAAGCTTCGTCACCGGAATTAATAACGCCACCGCCGACGTAAAAAATCGGACGCTTCGCCGAAGCAATTAAATCAACGGCTTGAGAAATGTTATCGTGATTTAACGAAAATTTTCTTTGTTTAATTTGATAAGATTGGCGATTAATTTCAACCTTGCCTCGATAGATTCCGAAGCTATTTTGAACATCTTTTGGCACGTCGATTAAAACTGGACCGGGACGATTGGTTCTTGCGATATGAAAGGCTTCGTGAATTATATATCCTAAATCATTAACATTTTTTACCAAATAATTATGTTTGGTGCAAGAGCGTGTCAAGCCAGTAATATCAGCCTCTTGGAAGCCATCGGTGCCAATAACGGTTGTGGCAACTTGACCCGAAAAACATACCAATGGAACGGAATCCATATAAGCGTCGGTAAGTCCCGTGATAGCATTGGTGGCTCCGGGACCAGAAGTGACGGTGATTACTCCGACTTTGCCAGTTGAGCGGGCATAACCTTCGGCAGAATGAGTGGCGGCCTGTTCATGGCGCGCAAGAATATGGGTTATGCGATTTTGTTGAAAAAGTGCATCATAAAATGGCAAAATTGCGCCACCGGGATAACCGAAAATCGTGTCAACACCTTCATTAATTAAGGCTTTAACAATAATTTCGGCACCACTAAATTGATTTGTTTCTTTGAGTTTAGTCATTGATAAAAAATTTACAAATTCCTGATAAATTTAATTTAATCATTTAAAACTTTTGTGTTCAAGTAAAAAAATGAATTTGATTTTATTGAATTTTATAATTAAATTATTTTTTTGGTTTGTTTTAAATAAAAATTAAAAAATCATGACTGCAAAAATAAATATTGAAAAAATTCTTAAATCATTGCCACATCGCTATCCGATGCTTTTGGTTGACAAAGTTGTAAGTCTTGAGCCGGGTAAAAATATTGTCGCGATTAAAAATGTTACTTTTAATGAGCCACATTTTTTAGGGCATTTTCCTGATCATCCAATTATGCCGGGTGTTCTTATTATTGAAGCTATGGCACAAGCGGGAGCGTTAATGGTTACTTGTAATGATGATTTTAAAGCTGACGAAAAATTGGTTTATTTTATGTCGATCGACGGTGCAAAATTTAGAAAACCGGTAGTTCCGGGTGATGTTTTGGAGCTTAGAATAGAAGCTTTGCAAAATCGTGGCGCGGTTTGGAAGCTTGGGGCAACTGCTTTTGTCGATGGTCAAAAAGTTTCCGAGGCTCAACTTTCTGCCATGATTGTTGATAAAGATAAAAAAATTATTTAGAACATGATTCACCAAACTGCGATTATAAATGACGGAGCACAAATTGCTCAAAATGTTGAAATCGGTGCTTTTTGCGTCATCGGAAGTAATGTTAAAATCGGTGAGGGAACCGTTATAAAAAGCCACGTCGTAATTGATGGCAACACTGCGATCGGCAAAAATAATACGATTTTTCCGTTCGCAACAATAGGTCTAGTTCCGCAAGATTTAAAATTTGACGGCGAAAAATCGCAATTAATTATCGGCGATAACAACACGATTCGCGAACATGTGACGATCCATCTTGGCACTAAAGATGGTGGCATGATTACCAAAATTGGTAATAATTGTTTGTTGATGGTTGGCGTTCATGTTGCTCATGATTGTTTAATCGGCAATAATGTTATTTTAGCCAACAATGCAACGCTTGCGGGTCACGTTCATGTCGGCGATAATGTTGTGATTGGTGGTTTGTCGGCAGTTCATCAATTTGTTAGAATTGGTAACGGAGCCATGATTGGAGGCATGTCAGGCGTTGAAAGTGACGTTATTCCTTTCGGTTTAGTGATCGGCGAAAGAGCTCATTTAGCGGGTTTAAACTTGGTTGGTATGAAGCGTCAAAATATTTCGCGCGATGAAATCCACGCTTTACGAAATTTTTATAAACTCGTTTTTGAAAATGATGGAGATGTTAATTTCCTTAATCGCGCAACTAAAACTGCTCAAGATTTTTCGCAAAATTCGACGATAAAAGAAGTGATGAATTTTGTCAATTCCGAAACTTCGCGGTCATTTTGCCAACCCAAAAATTTAAATCCAAATCACCATGCGTGAAATTTGTCTTGATACCGAAACCACAGGATTAGACCCCAAAGACGGACATAAAATTATTGAAATCGCATGTTTCGAATTAATCAATAAAGTGAAAACCGGCAAAGTTTTTCATAGTTTTGTTAATCCGCTTCGCGACGTTCCGCACGAAGCCTTTCGCATTCATGGTATTTCAACCGAATTTTTAAAAGATAAACCCACTTTTGATTTAATCGCCGATAAATTTTTAGAATTTATCGGTGATGATATTTTGGTAATTCACAATGCTTCTTTCGATATAAAATTTTTGAATTTTGAATTAAATATTTTAAGAAAAAAAACCTTGGAAATGACTCGCGTTGTTGACAGCTTAATGTTGGCTCGTAAAAAATTTCCCGGAGGTCAAAATTCTCTCGACGCCCTTTGCAAAAGATTTAATCTCGATTTATCGAAACGTGAAAAACACGGCGCGATGATTGATACCGAATTACTGTGCGATGTTTATATCGAGTTGATGGGCGGGGCTCAAGAGGGTTTTGGCTTTGATAATATTAAAAAAAATGAAGCGTCGAAAAATAATCAGATAATTGATTTGGTGGTGCCAAAAAATAATAAAAAAATTATTGCCGATCGCAATTTTGTAGTGTCGGATGCAGAATTAAAAGAGCACCAAGAGTTTATCGAAAAGAATTTTAAAACCACCTTCTGGAATAACGCTCCCACTGATTAAATTTGCTAAAGCAAATTTAGCTTTGAGTTGAATCGCTTCACGGCGAGTAAATCGCCGTATTCGCGATGAGATTTGGGTTTTATAGAATTGGAAACTTTATTATAAAG
>CAXNDB010000043.1:0-6570 GCA_964201025.1 Rickettsiales bacterium UBA1997
ATAATCTATGATTCAATCACTCACACAGAATTTGATAATTTATAAAAGCCAAAATTCCATATTCCACTTGCAAAGGAGAATAATACTCCTACTCCAACAACATTGTCAATTATTGTAGAAGACGACGACGGCGGCGGCGGCGACAAATAAGAACGCAAAAAATAATAATTATTTCTAGATGTAATTTAATTTCACTCCCCGAGTAAATTTAGGTTTCTTGACAAACTATTTGATTGTTTTTACAATTAATAAACAAAAAATTTTATATTTTAAAATTTCCAAAATTAAATTTTGACGATTTAAATTTTATTAAAATTAGTTAGAGTTTTTGTTTTTAAATTTATTGTTTTTGTAGAAATAAACTTTATCATTTATTTCAAATTATGGCAGACGTAGCTCATTTGGTTAGAGCACCAGGTTGTGGTTCTGGGGGTAGCGGGTTCGAAACCCGTCGTCTGCCCCACTTTTTTAAAAATCATTTTCTTTTTTCATGGATTTAGTTATTCTTGCAATTATTACCGCTTATATTTTTTATCGCCTGAGCAAAAATCTCGGAAAAATCGACGAAGAAGAAAAGCACGAAATTCATAAAAAACTTCTCGAAAGAAAAAAACAAATTGAAGAAATTCTCAATCGAGTTCAACAAAATTCTCCTGCCAAAGCTCGCAATCAAGAAGAAAAAATTATTGGTGCCAGTTCAACTACGCAAAAAGAATTTGCCGATTTAAATCAGGCAACTCAAGAAAATTTAACCAAAATATTTGAAGTTTGTAATATTAGTTACGAATTTTTTATTAATGGTGCTAAAATGGCGTTTGAAATGATCATAAATGCTTTTTCCAAAGATGATATTGAGACATTAAAAATTTTACTTTCCGAGAAAATTTTTCAAGGATTTAATTCTGCAATTGAAGATCGTAAAACCAAGGAGCACAAGCTTACAACCAATTTAATTTCCATCGATAAAGTTGAAATTCTATCGGCAATGTTGATTGAAAATCAAGCCTCAATTGTGGTCAAAATAATTTCCAAACAAATCAATTATATTGCCGATAAAGAGCAAAAAATTATCGAAGGAACCAAAGATGAAATTGCTGAAATAACCGACATTTGGACCTTTAAAAAAGATGTTAAATCTCCTAATCCAAATTGGTTGGTTTCGGCAACTTCAAGTTAATTAAAATCATATTTAATTTATGAACTCATCAATTGAAAAATCGCTTTTAAAAGTTGGTAATAAAACTTATCAATATTTCTCATTACCTAATATTGCTAAAGAATTTAATATAAACCTTAATAACTTACCTTTTAGTTTAAGAATTCTCTTAGAAAATTTAGTTCGCACTTATCCAGACAAAAAAATATTAAAAGAACATGTTTTGGCGATCGTTGAATCGGTCAAAGATTCTTCGAAAAGAATTGAAATTGCTTTTTCGCCAGCGCGAGTTTTGATGCAAGATTTTACCGGAGTCCCTGCCGTTGTTGATTTGGCAACTATGCGCGATGCGGTAAAAAAAATGAATGGCGATCCGAAAAAAATTAATCCGCTCGTACCGGTAGATTTAGTTATTGATCACTCAGTTCAAGTTGATTTTTATGGCGATAAAAATGCTTTTGAAAAAAATGTTGAGATTGAATATGAAAGAAACAAAGAGCGTTATGAATTTTTAAAATGGGCGCAAAAATCTTTTAATAATTTTCGTGTCGTTCCGCCGGGAACGGGCATTTGCCATCAAGTAAATCTTGAAAATTTGGCAAAAGTTGTGTGGACCAAAAATGAAGATAATCAAGAAATTGCTTATTTTGACACCGTAGTTGGAACCGATAGCCACACCACGATGATTAACGGTTTGGCAGTTTTGGGTTGGGGCGTTGGTGGCATCGAAGCCGAGGCGGCAATGTTGGGCCAAGCGGTTTCAATGTTAATTCCCGAGGTGATCGGTTTTAAATTATTCGGCAATTTGCGTGAAGGCATTACCGCGACAGATTTAGTTTTAACAATTACGCAAATTTTACGCAAAAAAAATGTCGTCGGCAAATTTGTTGAATTTTTTGGCGAAGGAGTTGCCAATTTATCATTGGCTGATCGTGCTACCATAGCTAATATGGCGCCCGAATATGGGGCAACTTGCGGAATTTTTCCAATCGATAAAACTACTCTCGATTATTTATATTTAACCGGACGCGATCAAGAAAATATTGATTTGGTCGAGCATTATGCCAAGGCTCAAGGCGTTTTTTCTGAATCATCAAATCAAGAATTGCAATTTAGTGAAATTCTTGAACTCGATTTGTCCAAAGTAGTTCCAAGCCTTGCTGGTCCTAAGCGTCCGCAAGATAAAGTTGTGCTTGAAAAAGTGGCGGAATCTTTCGAAATTTTGCAAAAAGAATTAAATATTTCTAATCACGATTCAGTAAAAATTCCTGAATTAAAAACTGAAATTATTGATGGAGATATCGTTATCGGTGCCATCACTTCATGCACCAATACTTCAAATCCATCAGTGTTAATCGGCGCGGGATTGCTCGCCAAAAAAGCCGTTGAACTTGGTTTAAAAATCAATTCTCGAATAAAAACTTCATTGGCCCCAGGGTCGCAAGTTGTCGCAGAATATTTAACTAATTCTGGTTTACAAAAATATCTTGACGAACTCGGTTTTAATGTTGTTGGATATGGTTGCACGACTTGTATCGGTAATTCTGGTCCGCTTCATGATAAAATTGAAGATGCCATCAAAGAAAATAATTTGGTCGTCGCTTCGATTCTCTCGGGAAACCGCAATTTTGAAGGACGCATTCACTCTTTGGTGAAAGCAAATTATTTGGCGTCGCCGGCTTTAGTGGTGGCTTATTGCTTAGCGGGAACGGTTAAAATCAATCTCGATCACGATCCAATTGGCATTGATAAAAATGGCAATAAAATTTATTTAAAAAATATTTGGCCAGCGAAATCTGAAATTGATGCGGTCATAAATCAATATGTTAATCGTAAAATTTTCTCGGAAAAATACGCCAATCTTTTTGACGGCGATAAAATGTGGCAAAAAATTCAAGTCGAAAAATCGGATACTTATAAATGGGATTTGAATAGTACCTATATTCGCTTGCCGAACTATTTTGATAATCTACAAAATGATAATGCTAAAGCCGTTAAAAATGCTAAAATTTTGGCGATTTTTGGCGATTCAATTACGACCGATCACATTTCTCCGGCTGGAAATATCGCCAGCAATTCTCCGGCGGGATTATATTTAAGCGCAAAAGGCGTAGCAAAAAAAGATTACAATTCTTACGGTGCAAGGCGTGGTAATCACGAAGCCATGATTCGCGGAACTTTTGCCAATGTTCGTATTAAAAATGAAATGCTGGGCGGTGCTAAAGAAGGCGGTTTCACCAAAGATATTAATGGTGAAATAGTTTCAATTTATGATTCGGCAATGTCTTATCAAAATAAAAATTCCTTAGTAATTTTTGCCGGCAAAGAATATGGCACGGGATCTTCTCGCGATTGGGCGGCAAAAGGCACATTTTTACTCGGAGTCAAAGCCGTTATCGCCGAAAGCTTCGAAAGAATTCATCGCTCTAACCTAATCGGCATGGGCGTTTTGCCGTTAATTTTTAAAGAAAATCAAAATCGTAAAACTTTAAATTTAAATGGTGATGAAGTAGTTGAAGTTTTAGGAATAGATTCTAATATCAAAGCAAGACAAGATTTAAAATGCATTATTCACAAAAAAGATGGTTCTAAAATTGAGCTTAATTTGCTTTGTGGGCTTGATACCGGCAATGAAGTTGAATATTTCAAATGTGGCGGTATTTTACAATTCGTTATTAACCAAATTAAAAATTAATTATGCAAATTAGAGTTTTAGGTGCCAATGTTGAGGTCGGAGACGCTCTTACGCAACATGTTCAAGATCATCTTGATAAAACGGTAAAAAAATTTTTTGAAAAAGCCGTAAATTCTGAAGTTCATTTTAAAAAAGAAGGTCAATTATTTAAAGTTGTTTTGATAATTAATGAAGGCGTTAAACGTGGTCTTGTTATTAAATCCGACGGCCAAGCAGGAGACGCTTATGGTGCTTTTAACGAAGCTTCAAAAAAAGCCGAATCACAACTTAGAAGATATCGCAATCGCATCAAAGATTATCGTGCTCATGGCGGTATCAAAAATATTGAACCTGATTTTAAAGCTTTGAACGCTACAAAATATGTTCTTCCGCCGTTACCATATAATGTTTTTAACGAAATGGAAACGACTGAAGAAGAAAAACCCAGCGAAAATCATAAAGTAATTTCTGAAAAAAATACTGAAATTGAAACTTTGTCGATTGATGAAGCCATCATGAAAATGGATTTGGCGAATCTTCCGGCTCTTGTTTTTATCAATAATAAAAATCAAAGATTAAATGTGGTTTATCATCGCAAAGATGGTTTAATTTCATTAGTTGATCCACAAGTTTAATAATAAATTTTGTGCAATAAATTTGTTGCACTTTAACAATATAATATAGAGACCAAAAGGGGGTAAATTTATAAATGGAAGTTACGATTCAAGGTAAAAATGGAATTGAAATGGCTATTCGCGTTTTTAGAAAAAAAACTCAAAAAGAGGGTTTGGTAAAAGAATCTCGTAGAAGAAACGAATTCGAAAAACCGTCTAAAAAAATTAAAAGAAAACAAGACGAAAGCGTCGCCAGACGAAAAAAAGCTCGCAAAGGCGAGAATGTTTATTAATCAATAAGCAGAATTGGGGGGCGATTATCGCCCCTCTTTTTATTTAGAAAACAAAAAATTTGGCAAAATTTTTTAAACAAAATTTTTCTCGAGAAAATAAATTAACAAAGAATCAATTTTTAAATTAAGATAATATTTATATATAAATAATTGATATTTAAAATAAAAAAACTTATAAAACTCTCAGTTTCTTATAAAAATAAATTCCTACAACGCCAATGATTAACGTTAGTCATAAAGATAAATCAATAATTTTATTAATAGCGGTAGCCTTGATTTTTCTGTGGCTTATTGTTTCAATTTTCTTTGTAATTTACAATAAAATCACCTTTAGTTCTTCAGATTTAAATAAAATAAATTCTATTGAAAAAACCAAGTGGCTCAACGTAATTGAGCCGTTAAAAAATTCTGATATTAAGGGCAAAATAGTTATTTTGCATTTTTGGAGTTACTCATGCGTAAGTTGCGTCGAATCGATTGAAAAATTAAAAGAACTTGATGAAAGAAATCCGAATTCATTTGCGATAATTGGCATCCATAATCCAATTTTTGAAAATGAAAAAAATTATAATTCGGTTAAAAAAGCCGTTATTCGTCACGAAATTTCTTACCCAGTTATTAATGATTCAAATTTAGATTTAGCAAAAAAATTTAACGTAAATAACAATCCGAGTTTTTTAATTTTTGGACTAAATGGCAAAATGATTGAGAAATATGTCGGGGGAAATTCAATTGATAAACTTGTAGAGCAAGCACAAAAATTAGTGAGCAAAAATAAATTTTCCATAAATCATACAAAACTTCCGATTGTTCTCGAAAAAAATATTAGCATTGCCAATATTTTAACCTCGCCCACAAAAATAATTTATGTAGAAAAATTTTCTTATAAAAATCGTGAGAATCCGGTCTTCATCATTTCAAATAGCGGTCAAAACTCGATTTTAATTGCTAATTTGATGGGGGAAATAATTTTAAAAATCGGCAATGGTTTAAGAGGCTTGGTGGATGGAGATATTGCTAATGCTCGTTTTTCTTACCCTCAAGGAATATTATATGATGGTAAAAAACTTTATGTTGCCGATACGGGAAATAATGCGATTAGATTGGTTGATTTTGAAAATCACAAAGTAGAAACTATTGTTGGCTCTGGAGAAAGGGGCGATATTATTGAAGTTAAAAAAATTGAGGCTAAGAATGTTGACCTTTCGGCGCCAAGTGATTTAGAGTTTTTTCCTGATAAATCGAATATCGCGATTAGTAATTCAGGAACCAATCAAATTTTATTACTCGATATAAAAAATAAAAATTTATCAATTTTGGCGGGCAATGGCGATAGTGGCGAAGATGATGGAATTTATCCGCAAAATTCTTTAGCGCAAACTGCCGATATGAGTGTTTATAGCGGAAAATTATATTTTGTCGATACCAAAACTTCTAGCCTTAGGGTGATTAACAAAGACGGAGTTTTGAAAACACTTTACAGTAATAAAGTTTCTGCAAATTCGCCAAAAAGATTGCAAAATCCAAAGGCTTTAATAGTTGATGATACGGGAGTTTATATTTCCGATAGTTATAATCATATTATTCGTAAATATGATTTCACTTCGGGGCAACTCAATACTTTATTCGGCTCTTCGCGAGGCGATGATGTTGGTAATAAAACTTCATTTGATGAGCCCAATGGATTGGTGTCAATTATCGATAAACTTTATGTGGTGGATGCCAATAATAGTCGCGTTCTTGCGGTCAACAGAGCCAATGGTTCATCGACTTTACTCGATATAATTCCTACGCAAAAATTATCCAAAGAAACATTTGTTGAATATTTGCCAA
>CAXNDB010000044.1:0-6550 GCA_964201025.1 Rickettsiales bacterium UBA1997
CGTAAAAGATGTGATCGCGAAGCCATTCAAAATCAAAAACTTGCGTAATCGCCTTACGCAAAGCATGATTTTGAAATTGAGTTTTGCGTAAATTTAAAATAAAAACTTGTGTCGGAGCCGGCATTTCATGCTCAATTTCACGCTTAATAATTTCGCCATTTTCCACCGCTTTAATGTTGTAAGCATTCGCCCAATTACGTGCAACATTTTCTTGGCGAAAATCATATTTTTGTGCTTTAAAAGCTTCGATCAAAATATTGTTATCGCGATAATAATCAAAAATAATTTTATCAAAATTATAGCGCCCAATATTGATCGGCAAATTCGCTCCCCAATAATTTTTATTTCTTTCGTATGAAACAAAACGATTTGCGACAAAATCTTTGATTTTGTAAGGTCCTGAGCCAATTGGAATTGTTAAAGAAGATTTCGAAAAATCATTTTTTTCATAAAAATGTTTGGGCAAAATTGGCAAAGAAGCTATGATCAAAGGCAAGTTGCGATTATTAGCATTTTTAAAATTAAATTTGACATGGAATTTACCAATTTTTTCAACATTTTCGACATCGCGAAAGCTCATTTTATAAGACGGATGCCCATCGGCAATTAATTTATTAAAAGTAAAAATTACGTCATCGGCGGTAATATTTTTGCCATCATGAAAAAAAGCATTTTCACGCAATTTAAATTCGAGCGTTAAGCGATTTTTACTCAATTTTGCCTCTTTGGCAATCAAGCCATAACGCGATCCAATTTCATCATCCGTCGCTTCCATCAAGCTGTCATAAACATAACTCAAACCTTCAGCGCCGATGCCTTTTAAAATAAAACTATTAAATGAATTATATCCGCCTTCGACACCAAAATGCACCTCTCCACCCTTCTTGGCATTGACATCAACATAATCTAAATTTTTAAAATCTTGCGAATATTTTAAATCACCAAAAATTGAAATTCCATGTTGAAAATTTGTTGAAGAATTATGTTGCAAAACCTCATCGGCTCGTGCAAAATTAACAAAAATAATCAAACCAAAAAAACTTTTGATTAAAAAAAACCAAATTTTTTGGAGAAAAAATTTTAAATTTATCATTTGTAAATGATCGATTTTCAAGTTAAAATTATTATTAATTTTTTAAATAAAACATGATTTTAATTCGTAATTTAAATCAAATCAATCAGCAATTACCAAAATTATCTCTAACCATCGGGAACTTTGATGGAGTTCATCTCGCGCATCAAAAAATTATTGAAAAAACTCAAGAAATTGCTCAAAAAAATAATTTATCTTCGGCACTTTTAAGTTTTGAACCGCACCCAATTTCATTTTTAAACAAAAGTAAAAATGATTTCAATCATGATTTTCGCATTACCAATCTTGCCAATAAAATAAATCTTCTTAAAAAATATAGTTTAGATTATATAATCATACTTCCTTTCAACAATAATTTATCATCAATAAAAGCCAATAATTTTATTGAAGAAATATTAATAAATAAATTTAATGTTAAATCTTTAATTATTGGCTACGACTTCACGTTTGGCAGGGGTCGCGAAGGAAATTTTAAAACTCTCGAAAGTTATAATTTTGATTTACACGAAATAAATCCGATTAAAATTTTCGATAAAAATCACAATGAAATTACCATTTCCTCTTCTTTGGCGAGGCAATATTTAAAAAGTGGTGAAATAAAATCTTTGAATCAAATTTTGGGACATAATTTTACGATTGATGGAATAGTGGTTGAGGGCAAGAAAATCGCCGGCGAACTTGGATTTAAAACCGCAAATATAAATCATAAAATTAACTTAATTAAACCAAAATTTGGAGTTTATAAAACACGAACTTTTATTGCCGATGAAAATAAATTTTATGATTCAATTACAAATTTTGGAATCAAGCCAACCTTTGATAATTCAAGCTTGAAACCACTTTTTGAAACTCATATTTTAAATTTTTCCAAAAATTTATATCATCAAAAAATTCGTGTGGAATTTTTAGATTTTATTCGTGATGAAAAAAAATTTTCTTCGATTGAAGAATTAAAAAAACAAATTAAAATAGATATTAATATAAAAAATTAACCTTGTTTTTTTAAGAAAGATTGCCAAAATAATTTTAAAAAAAATTAAAAAATGCAAAAATTTAATATTGTTAAATCTGTTATAGCTGGATTACCTTTGATCAATATCGATACCGATATGATCATTCCAAAGCAATTTCTTAAAACTATTAAAAGAACTGGGCTTGGCAAAAACCTGTTCCACGAAATGCGCTATGATTTAAACGAAAATGAAATATCAAGCTTTGTTTTAAATAAACCAGATTTTCGTGATGCTAAAATTTTAGTTGCTCTGGATAATTTTGGTTGCGGATCAAGTCGAGAACACGCTCCTTGGGCTCTTATCGATTTCGGAATTCAGTGCGTTATTGCACCATCTTTTGCCGATATTTTTTATAATAATTGTTTTAAAAATGGCATTTTACCAATAGTTTTAAAAAATTCTGAAATTGATGAATTGCTTGAATTTTCTAAGTCGCCCAATAATTCAGCGACCATAAATTTGCCCAAACAAGAAGTGCAATTTGGTTAAAAAATATTTAAATTTGAAATCGACTCTTTTAAGAAACATTGTTTATTTGAGGGGCTCGATGATATTGGTTTAACTCTAGAAAAATCGCAAAAAATTGCTAATTTTGAAGAGAAAAATCGTCAATTAACTCCTTGGCTTTACAATAACTAAATTTATTAACTAAAATTTTTTTAAAAATGACAATTCTTGCAGGAAAAAAAGGTTTAATCATGGGCGTCGCCAACAACAAATCGATAGCTTGGGGCATTGCCGAAGAAGCTCATAAATTTGGTGCTGAATTAGCTTTCACTTTTCAAGGCGAAGCTTTACAAAAACGCGTTGAACCTCTCGCCGCTTCAATTGGCTCTGATATAGTTTTACCTTGTGATGTTACTGACGCTGAATCCGTCAAAAAAGTTTTCGAAACGCTTGAACAAAAATGGGGCAAACTTGATTTCCTAGTTCATGCTATCGCCTACTCCGACAAAGAAGAACTTCGTGGCAAATATCTTCACACTTCTCCACAAAATTTCGTTAACACCATGAATATTTCGGCGTTCTCTTTAGTGGCGGTTGCCAAAGAAGCTGAGAGATTAATGATCAATGCTGGCGGTGGAAGCATTATCACTTTAAGTTATTACGGCGCTGAAAAAGTTATGCCACATTATAACGTTATGGGCGTTGCCAAAGCAGCTCTCGAAGCAAGTGTGCGTTACCTTGCGATGGATATGGGTAAAGACAATATCCGCGTTAATGCCATTTCTGCCGGTCCAGTAAAAACCTTGGCGGCCAGCGGTATTGGCGATTTCCGCTTAATTTTCAAATGGAACGAATATAACGCTCCACTGCGTCGCAACGTTACGCTACAAGATGTTGGTGGTGCTGGCGTATTCTTGCTTTCAAGTCTTGGAAATGGCGTTACGGGCGAAACTTTACATGTCGATGCTGGTTATCACGTCGTTGGTATGAAAGCCCCAGACGCACCAGATATCTCTATCGTTAGAGACGGCGAATAATTTAATTTTGAATTACAAAACCCAAAATGTTTATCAATCATTTGCCATTTTTGATTATTATTTCATCACCTTCGGGAGCTGGAAAATCAACCTTGTGCAAAATGATTGTGCAAAATGATCCACTAATTCGTCTTTCTGTTTCCGCCACTACTCGCAAAAAACGTCCACAAGAAATTGCTGGTCAACATTATTATTTCGTTAATCGTGAGAAGTTTATTCAAATGAAAAATAATCAAGAATTTTTAGAAAGCGCCGAAGTTTTTGATAATTTTTATGGCACTCCGAAAAAAAATGTTGATGACGCTTTGAATAACGGTCATTGCGTTCTATTCGATATTGATTGGCAAGGTGCCAGACAAATTAAAGAAAATTTTTCTGCCGATCAAATCGTTTCAATTTTTATTTTACCGCCATCGATTCAAGAGCTCGAAAGAAGACTTCGTGCTCGCGCTCAAGATCCAGAAGAAGTAGTTCAGGAGCGCATGCGTGAAGCTCGCAACGAAATTAGTCATTATCAAGAATATGATTTCATGGTGATTAATGATGATTTAAATGGCTCTTATCAAAAAATTCGTGCCATCATTGAAGCCAAGAGAGTGGGTCGTCAAAACCAAAATGACATTAAAAAATTCATCAATCAATTTTCTTAAAAATGCACGAATTTATTCATAATTTTATCGATTCCATAGTTATTTTTGTTAATGAAATCGGTTATCTCGGAATTTTTATCGGCATGTTTTTAGAAAGCACAATTATTCCGATTCCCAGCGAAATTGTTATGATTCCCGCAGGTATCGCTAGTGCCAAAGGCGTTATGAATATTTATCTCGTAACTTTAGTTGGAATTATTGGCAACATTGCCGGCGCAGTTTTTAGTTATTATCTCGCCCTCACCTTAGGACGTAAAATTATTTTAAAAATCGGTAAATATTTTTTTATTAAGCCCGAAACAATAGTAAAAATTGAAGTTTTTTTTAAAAAACATGGACCGCTTTCAGTCTTTATTGGCAGGCTTTTACCGGGATTTCGTCATTTCATTTCCATACCCGCCGGCTTAGCAAAAATGGATTTCAAATTATTTTTATTTTACACTTCGCTTGGCGCCATAATCTGGACTTCAATTTTATCTTTTAGCGGTTACTTAATTGGCGAAAATCAAGAATTAATTATTAAATATATTAAAGAACTTTCAATAGCTTTTATTGCTATTTGTGTATTTTTGGTTATTACCGCGGGTTTTTATAAAAAAATAAAATTTAAAAAGCGTGACTAATTCCAACACCAAGATTCTCAACTACTTTAACTTTATTTAACACTTCCGAATTACTAATTTTAGCATCGACAAAATTGCGTTTATATTGAAATCTTAAAACAAAATTTTTATAAAATAAATATTCAACGCCGATTCCGAAAGATGGAGAAACCTTACTCAGAGATGAATTGCGAGTGGTTATTTTATTTAAAATCAGATTTGAATATGTTTTTGTTTGATTCACCTCTTTGGTATCTATTTGATTATAATTAACACCAAAAATTAAGTAAAATAAACCCCGCGATTCTTTATCAAAAACAAAATAAGGTTTGAAATCAAACCCTACAGTCTTGGTTATCAATTCGTAATTCGAAAGACCATTGATGGCACTAATTTGTTTTTTTTCATTCGATTTTGTATAGAAACTTTCAATTTTATAAAAATCTTGATTGTCATATCCAGCAAAAATTGCCACCGCCGAAGTCTGTGGCTCGTAATAATCGTAAGGGTTTTTAGTGCCCCCACCCAATATTGAATTATGGTATAAAGCATCGATTCCTAAATAGAATTTACCATTAATTTCCGCAGATTTTTCATCATAATTATCAATAACTTTATCGGCGATTTTTTCATTTTGCGATGTTGATTCTGTGTAATCTTTTACAATTTGTTTTTTTTCATTTTGAGCCAATGAATTACTAGATAGCGTAAGAGAAAATACAGTGATAAAAATATAGAATTTTGCAATATTTTTCATGTTAATAAATTTAATTTTAATGGGTATTTAATATTTTTTCACATTTTAAAAAAACTCATGCAATTTTCAATTATTAAATTTATTGAAAAATAATTTATCTTTTCAAGTTGCAATAAAATTTATGGATTTTATTATCGGTGCTTTAAAAAATAAGCACCACTAAAACAACTTAAATTTAAATTATAAAATGAAACTTACAATAATTGGCACGGGCTATGTTGGATTAACCTCGGCACTTTGTTTCGCAAACGCTGGACATAACGTAATTTGCATCGATAAAGATGAAAATAAAATAAAATCTTTACAAAATAAAATCCCCACAATTTACGAAAAAGGCTTGTTGGAAATGTTGATTTCCGCACTCGATAATAAAAAAATTGAATTTTCTTCAGATCTCGCAAAAGGCGTAAAATATAGCCAAGCGATAATTTTGGCGGTTGGCACTCCGCAAGATGAAAGTTCAGGAAAAGCAGATTTATCTTACATTTATTCAGCGTCAAAAGAAGCCTCAAAATATGTCGATGAATATAAAATTTTTATCACCAAATCCACTGTCCCCGTTGGCACCAATCACGAAATAAAAAAAATTATTGAAGAAAATTCTGGCGTAAAAATCGATGTCGCTTCCAATCCCGAATTTATGCGCGAAGGCTTCGCTCTTGATGATTTCATGAAGCCCGATCGCATTGTCATTGGCGTCGAAAATGACAAATCACAAAAAATTTTACAAGAAATTTATCAACCTTGGCTTGATAAAAAATTTCCAGTTTTATTCACCGACATTAAAACCGCCGAGCTTATCAAATATGCTTCCAACGCCTTTTTGATGACCAAAGTTGCTTTTATCAATGAGATCGAAAATTTAGCGACCAAAATTGGCGCCAATATTTCCGATATTTCCAAAGGAATGGGCATGGATAATCGCATCGGATCGGCATTTTTGAACCCCGG
>CAXNDB010000045.1:0-6536 GCA_964201025.1 Rickettsiales bacterium UBA1997
CATCATCGCCTTTATTGATTGCACTACGAACATCTTGAATTAATTGAAATTTTTCGGCCAAACGCGAAGTTTTGTCACCCAAAATTGTTGATGGTTTTGCGGATTTTACTTTAACAATTTTCTCCTTAATAACCTTCTCTTTCTTGACTTTCTTTAATTTTTTTTCAATCGGTTTTTTTTCTTTTTTTAAAACCTTTTCAACTTTTATTTTTACTTCTTTAACATTTTTTTTAACTGATTTTTTGACATTTTTCACTAAATTTTTTGCGGATTTTTTGGTAGTTTCAGCTTTTTTTAAATTTAGTTTTACCGGCTTGATAATCTTAGATTTAACCGCCTTTTTAACATTAATTTTTTTAGCAATTTTTTCAACTTTTTTAACAACTTTTTTCTCAATTTTTTTTGGCGCCAATTTAATATTTTTGGTAACTTTTTTAATATTTTTAGCGCTCGCCACCAATTTTTTCTCAACTTTTTTTAACGGAGTTTTAACCCTGCCTTTCAATGGTTGCACAACTTTTTTGGCGACTTTTTTTACTGTCTTTTGAATATTTTTTACCACTTTCAGATTTTTGACGTTTATTGGAGCTTTTTTAGCAACATTTTTGGAGCTTTTTTTTTCGATTTTTTTTGCCACAATTTTCTTTGTTAATTTTTTCTTAACTGCCATAAATTGATTTTATAAAATTTATAATATTTCTTTTTCAAGCTCTCTAATTTGAGATTGAAGCGATTCTTTGTAATCAAAAATTTCTTTTTGATTTGGAGCCTTGTTTTGATGAATTTGAACTTCATCAATTGCGTTTAAATTTTCTAAATATTGCCTTTCTACCTTGAGAAATAAATCTTTTAAAAGCAAAAGACGATATTTTTGTTTTATATTTTCACCGTTAAATATTTTTTCACGCAATAAAAAAATATTTTTAATCTCCTTATTATAAAGCTTGAAATCGGATTTTTCAAGCTCTTCGACGATATTTTGACAATTTTCATCAATTAAATTTACTATAAATTCCTTGAGGTCGCTCATCTTTTCATCTTCGAACTGCATTTCCCTAAGGTCGAAGTCATTATCACGATAATCAATTAATTCCGGATATTTTATTAACAACGCCATGATTAATAATGAATTTTGATCAAAATTATTGCGATTTTTATTTGGCAAAATTGAAGTTTTAACAATATTTTTTTTAAAATTATTTTGCGTTCTTCCGATTGAAAATAAAGCATCTTTGGCGAATAAATTAAAATATTTTTTTGAAGCTGGATCGGTGATTAAATTAATTTTAGCATTAAGCTCCAATTCAAGTCGCGCCTTATTTTCGGGCGCTAATTTTTCAATATTTTTTAAACCCAAATCGGCGACGGCAAAATCAAACATCGCTTTGGAAAGTGGCACCGCTTCGTCGAGAATTTTTTTAAATTCACGAGCGCCATAATTTTTTAAAAAATCATCGGGATCCATTTGATTCGGCAAAAAATTAAATGCCAAAGTTTTTTTTGAATTTATCAAGGGCAGGGCGATTTCTAAAACCCGTTTTGCGGCTTTGACGCCCGCATTATCGCCATCCAAGCACATTATGATTTTATCGGTAATGTGAAAAAGTTGCTTCAAATGTTCTTCACTAATTGCGGTGCCAAGCCCCGCCACCACATTTTCAAATCCATTATTTGCTAAAGAAATTGCATCGACATAACCTTCAACCATAATGGCATAACCATTGTCAAATATGGCTTTACGGGCATTTGAATAATTGTAAAGAGTTTGATTTTTTTTGAAAATTTCGGTTTCCGCCGAATTTAAATATTTGGGAAGATCGTCACCCAAAGTGCGACCGCCGAAAGCGATGAGCCGATTTTTACGATCACTAATGGCAAAAGTAATGCGATTGCGTAATTTGTCGTAAAATATTCCTTTGTCATTTTTGCCAATTACCCCGCAACCACCAATTTCAGCATCGCTAAAGCCTAAATTTTTTAAATGATTTAACAATCCTTCGTAAGAATTTAGAGCGTAACCAATGTGAAATTTTTTGGCAATTGTTGAATTAAAACCACGTTTTTTTAAGTAATTTCGAGCCTCGATTGCACTTTCTTGATATAAATTTTTTTCAAAAAATTGATTAATTTTTTCAATAATTTCAAAATCTCGTGCCACATAATTTTGTTGGATTTGTGAGTTGGCAACTACTGGCACTTGAATTCCAAAATCATCGGAGAGTTTAAAAATTGCTTCTTTGAATTCGAGTCTTTCATTTTCCATGGTAAAAGTTATGACATCGCCATGAGCTTGACAACCAAAGCAATGATAAAAACCTTTTTGATCATTGACCGAAAAAGATGGCGTTTTTTCATTGTGGAATGGGCATAATCCAAGAAAACTTTTGCCCTGTTTTTTAAGGCGAACTTTTTTGCCGATTACTTCGGAAATAAGGATCGAGGAGCGTAATTTTTCTGGGAAATCTTTGGAAAAATTCATGCTAAAATTTTAATTTTGAAGTGCTGAAATTATTATAAAATGTGCCACATAAAGTCTAACAAAGTCATGCAAATGCCAAATGTCATTGGTATTAGAAGATTGTCATCAACAATAAAAAAACTTGGATAAGCTTCGGTAAAGGTTATGAACATGGCGATAAAAATTGCGAAAAAATAAAAGGGCAGGCGACAATCGAAATAAAGCCCTGAGATCAATATTACCAATAGCGCAGTTATAAAAAAAGCTAAGGAACCAGCGCGTGATTTTTCATAAAATGGAGCTGATTTTATAGATTTTCCAACAACAGCCGCCATGGCGTCAGCAAAAATTAAAATACAAAAACCCGTCACCGCGATTACTTTATCAAACATCAAAAAATTTAATGATGCGCCACCAAAAACCCAACTCATGCCCGAAAGTTTTTTTTGATTAATTTCTTTGTCGCGCATTATTAATTTAAAAAATTTCGAAGCGATGTAATTTAATTTATCAAATTTACAACGATAATAATCGATTGTGATTATGATTATAGCGATTGGAATAAAGATTGTTAGAAATTCGCTCTTTCCAAATTTAATGAAAAAAAATGGAATTAAAAACAAAAAAAGATGAAATATTTTTCTGTAAAGTTCTTGCTTGATCGGCATTTTGATAATTATTTTTGGTTTGATTTTTTATTGTTTTTTTCTTGATAAATAACCACTTCATCTTTTCCGACATATCCCAATATTTTTCTGGATTGCTCATCAACTAAATCAAGGTCTAAGGAGTCATAATCCATCCCTTTTATCATCTCTTTTTTGAAACGAATTTTGTCTTGTAATTCAAATTTCTGTAACTCAATTTGTGAAACTTGTTTTTTTAATAAATAATATTCGATTAATCCTTTTTCTCCAAAAACCGAGACGAACATGAAATAAAAAATCATTGAAAGTGCAATGCAATAAGAAACAAATGTGGTTTTGTTAATGCGATTTTTTCTAACAAAATTGTATAAAGTGTTTTTAGTGATAACCATTTTTGACAAAAGTTTATTTAGATTTCCTGTAATTATCCAAAATTCAAATTAAAAAACAATTTAAATTTTTAATTACTTAAATTTGCTTATAGAAATATAAGAGAGCTCAAATCGCCTCGAGGTGAGTTTTCGCCAATATTCGTAATAAATTTTTGCTGGAAATAATTATTACTATTTGTTACAAAGTTCTTTAGCAACTTTTATAATGTCTTTAGCTTTTGGCAAAGCAAGTCTTTCTAGGTTTTCCGCATAGGGCAAAGGAGCATCAACCGAGGCTAGTTTTTTAATTGGAGCGTCGAGATAATCGAAAGCCTCATCAATTAAAATTGAAGCGATTTCACTGCCAATTGAAGCAAAAGGAAAGCCTTCTTCAACCGTTATGCATCGTGAAGTTTTTTTCACCGACTCAACAATTGTTTCGCGATCAAGCGGGCGAATTGTTCTAAGATCAATAACCTCGGCTGAAATTCCAATTTTTTCCAGCTCTTCGGCGGCTTCGAGCGCATATTTAACTACCAATGAAAAAGCAATTATTGTTACATCAGTGCCTTCGCGTAAAACCTTGGCTTTGCCAATTTCAACGACATGATCATCATCATATTCTTCTTCAAAACTAAAGCCGTAAGTAATTTCATTTTCAAGAAAAATTACCGGATTTGGATCGCGAATTGCTGATTTTAATAAACCTTTTGCATCGGCTGAACTGTAAGGCGCAACAACTTTTAGTCCCGGAATTGCTCCGTACCAAGCAGCGTAACATTGTGAATGTTGTGCGCCAACTCGAGATGCCGCTCCATTTGGTCCGCGAAATACGATCGGGCAACGAACTTGCCCGCCCGACATGTAATTAGTTTTGGCTGCAGAATTTATAATTTGATCAATCGCTTGCATGGCAAAATTGAAAGTCATAAATTCAACAATTGGTCTTAATCCCGCAAAAGCAGAACCGATTGCAAGCCCTGCAAATCCATGCTCGGTAATTGGAGTATCTATCACTCTTTTGGCTCCAAATTCAGCAAGCAATCCTTGCGTTATTTTGTAAGCTCCGTTATATTCGGCAACCTCTTCACCCATCACATAAATTTCAGGATGTTTACGCATTTCTTCTGCCATCGCTTCACGAAGTGCTTCACGAACTGTAAGTTTTCTAAGAGTCATAAATTAGTTATAAATCTCGGTTAAAAGCTCTGATTCATCAGGCTCGGGGCTGTTTTTTGCAAATTCGACTATTTCGTTGATTTCATTTTTTATTTCATCATCGATTTTTTTGATTTCACTTTCACTAAAAATTTTATTTTCAAGAATCGCAAGTCTTAATGAATCGATTGGATCTTGATCTTTTTTACAATTAACCTCTTCCTTAGAGCGATAAGTAGCTGGGTCGGACATTGAGTGCCCACGATAACGATAAGTATCCATTTCAAGAATCATCGGACCATTGCCCGCTCTAACATAATCAACACATTTTTGACCATCATGAATCACTTCAAAAATATCCATTCCATTAATTTTAACACCCGGAATATTAAAACCAATTCCTCTTTTATGAAGCTCATCAACCGAAGAAGATCTTGCTTGAGAAGTGCCCATGGCATAATGATTATTTTCAATAATAAATAAAACTGGTAAGTTCCAAATTTTTGCCATGTTAAAAGCTTCGTAAACTTGACCTTGATGTGCCGCGCCGTCGCCAAAATAACAATAAGTTACGTTATTATTGCCTTTATATTTATCAGCAAAAGCAAGCCCAGCACCAATTGGAACCGAGGCTCCAACGATGCCGTGACCACCGTAAAAATGTTTCTCTAAATCAAATAAATGCATCGATCCGCCTTTGCCTTTTGAAGATCCATCTCTTCTACCAAGCAATTCCGCCATGATTTTTTTTGGATTCGATCCGACCGCAATCATATGTCCGTGATCACGATAAGTAGTGATAACTTTATCGCCTTCTTGCATGGTATGATGCATTCCCGAAGCAATCGCCTCTTGACCGATATAAAGATGGCAAAAACCTGCAATTAATCCCATGCCATAAAGTTGCCCCGCCTTTTCTTCAAAACGACGAATTAGCAACATTTCACGATAAAAGCCGAGCAATTCTTCTTTTTTAAAATCTTTGATCGAATTATTTTTTGAATTATTTTTATTCGCTAAATTAGAATTTTTATTAATCATTTTAAAAAGTTGTTATGGTTTTGTATTTTAAAAATATGATTATTTATTTAAGTTTTATAATTATAATTGAAATTAAATTAAAATTAAAAGCAAAATTTTATAAAAAATACTTCTGCGTTTTTAACAATTTGTCATTATTTTACATTCGGATAATCTTTTTTAATCATGGAAATTACAAAATCCATGGAAAATTTAAAAACCTCGGGAAGCAAGACATAACAAGCATAAATCATTGTTAATATTAAAATAATTATACCCAAATAATGAACTATTTTTTGAAAAAGAGCATCCGCTTTACCCTTGGTTGAGTCGTGTTTTATCTTTCTTTTTGTATCCATTCTAAATATAATTTATATCAAAATAAATTTGCCATTTTTACAATTTGAATAATAATAACCAAATCTAGATTTACATTGTTTTCAATTTTGTAAACATAAATATTAACATATAAAAAAGAAAAATCAAACAATAGAAATCTTTAAAAAAGATTATAACAAATTAACAAAATGATCGAAAATTTTTTAACAATCTCTTTTTTAACAATAATTTTTTGCACTTTGGCCTGTTCAATGATGGGAAATTTAGTGTTATGGAAAAGAATTTCATTTTACGGCGACGCAGTTTCGCATTCAGCCTTATTAGGATTTACTCTTGGAGCTTTTTTAGAAATAAATCAAATTATTATTTTAATAATTTTCAATCTATTTTTTGCAACTTTAGTTAATATTTTGTCAAAACAAAAATCATTTGCTATCGATAGCGTTGTAATGATTTTATCTTATTTTTTTGTATCTTGCGCCGTATTATTTAACGAAAATTTTAACAAAAATTTTGTTTTTGAAGAATTTTTATTTGGCGACA
>CAXNDB010000046.1:0-6535 GCA_964201025.1 Rickettsiales bacterium UBA1997
CGAACGTTTTACCGACAAATTAATAAATTTTTTCGGCAGTCGAGGCGATGAATATCCCGTAAACATTTGAAAAGAGAAAACTACTAAAGGTGCGGAGATAATGCTAGGGAAGGGAGGTGGCGTTGGAATTATGATACCAAAAGCAAAGATCATCATTACCAAACCAAAGCCAACGCCATCCATAGCGTTGATGACATCGTTAATAGCAACGCGATCCGCCGATGAACTTTTAACAACATCCTCAATTGCCTTGGTCGCAATCGAAGTTTTGCTATTATTGTATTTTGAATTTAGTTTGTCGTTTAAGGGCACAAATAATAATTTATTCTTTATTTATCGAAGACATTATCAATTTTATTTAAAACGATATTAGTTTTCTTTTCTAAAATTTTTTCTTCATCTTTCAAGCCTTTTTCTTCATCTTTCAAACCCTTTTTTAAGCCTTTGATTCCTTTGCCGATGTCATTCATGACTTGAGGTAATTTGCCAGCACCAAAAAGGACAAAAACAATTACTAAAATTAAAAGTAGTTCACCAATTCCAACAGACATAATTTTTTTTCAATAAAGGTTAATAAATTTTATATTAATTATTTTATATCGAGAGTTTGCATTAATTCACCCCATTCTCTAGGACTCAAGCCACTATTTTCTTGTAAAACTTTTTCGCCATTAAGCATTTTTTTAATAATTTCGAGCGCTGGACCAGAAAAATTTTTGCCAGTTTTATTATTTTTTATAAAAGCTTGATAACAATGTGGAACCCACTTTTTAACGATATCAAGCATGATTTCAGCATAAACACGAATTTCATATTGAGCGTGAGAATCTGCCCGTAAATTTAAAAAATGTAAAAGATTGTGTAAATCAATTTTCCAATACCATTGAGTATAACAATTTAACGGCAAATTCATGCGGGCCAACTCTCTAGCCAAGCCTTCTTTGTCTTGATCCAAAACTTCACCTTTTTCATTTTGGTTAATCATTTTTAAATAATTTTGATAAGAATTGGTGCTATCTTTTTTCAAAATATCCAAAACCATTTTTTGCTCTTGTTCATTGAGAACTTTGGTTTCGTCGCGACCTTGATGATTTATTTTTGATTGAGCTGATAAATGTTGAGCTTTAGGAATGTAAAACTCATCTTCCATGATTGAATAGCGTGCCGAATATTCATTAACCGAGGCGGTGCGATGGCGAATCCATTGGCGCGCTACGAAAACCGGCAACTTTATGTGAAATTTTATTTCGCACATTTCAAGCGGAGTAGTGTGGCGGTGTGCGATTAAATAATTGATTAAAGCGGTATCGGCATTAATTTTTTTAGTGCCCGAACCATAAGAAACTCGGGCCGCTTGCACAACAGAAGAATCATTGCCCATATAATCGACAACACGAACAAAGCCATGATCCAAAACTTCAAAAGGATGATATAAAATCTCCTCAAGCTCTGGTGAAACTGGGCGGATCGTGGTTTGTTTTTGTTTTTTTAATTGATTTATTTCTTCAATTTGCTCGGGTTTAATGACCATTTTTAAAAATATGAAAGTTGAAATTTAATAACAAAAAGCAATTTTGTTATATTTTTATTTTAGTCTTAGTATTGTCTTAATTATTAAAAGTTTCAATTAGTTTTTTTAAAAATTTATGTCGATTGATATAATAAAATTACAACTAAAAAATATTCCAAAATCGAGTGGCGTTTACAAATTTTTAGATGCCAAAGATAATGTTTTATATGTTGGAAAAGCCAAAAATTTATTAAAAAGAGTATCGAGTTATACCAATAAAAACAGCCTTTCGACCCGTATTTTGCGCATGGTAACTTTGGCGCAAAAAATTGAATATGTTATCACTAAAACCGAAATCGAAGCTTTGCTTTTAGAGCATAATTTGATTAAACAATTGTCGCCGAATTTTAATATTTTATTAAAAGACGACAAAACTTTTCCACAAATTTTAATTTCACATCATCAATTTCCGCAAATTGCCAAATATCGCGGTTTGAAAAATAATAAAGGGCAATATTTTGGACCTTTTGTTTATGCCGGCGATGTCAATCGTACCATCGATATTTTGCGTAAAAATTTTCTAATTCGCAATTGCACCGATCAAGAATTTAAATCGCGAAAAAAACCATGTTTAGAATATCAAATAAAAAAATGTAGTGCCCCTTGCGTAGGCTTGATTTCTAAGGACGAATACAAAGAAAATATTAAAAATGCCATAAATGTTTTATGTGGAAAATCGCAAGAAGTTCAAGAATTTTTTCATCAAAAAATGCAATTTTATAGTGCCAATTTTGAATATGAAAAGGCCTTAATTTATCGCGATAAAATTAAATCTTTAGACGTGATTCAAGCTAAGCAAAATATTAATTTTGATAATGCTAAAGATTTTGATTTGATTGTCGCGGTTGAGATTAACGGCAGAGTTTGTATTTATGTTTCTTTTTATCGACTTGGGCAAAATTATGGTGCTCGACCATATTTTTATGATATTGATGACGGCAAAAATTTAGTCGAATTATTAACGGGATTTATTGGGCAATTTTATTTAAATGAAGCACCACCGAGTACTGTAGTTATTGGTTTAGAGATTGAAGAAAAAAAATTGATGGAGCAATATTTATCTTCATTAAATAATCAAAAAAAAGTGGAAATTGTAATTCCAAAACAAGGCGACAAAATGGCTTTAATTAAGGATCACGAGAAAATTGCCATGCAAATTTTAGAGCAGAAAATTTCACATAATTTAAGTAATAAACAATTATTACTCGAAGTTAAAAAAATTTTTGGTTTAACTAAAATTCCACAAAGAATTGAAGTTTATGATAATAGTCATACTTCATCACAAAATGCGGTTGGAGCCATGATTACAGCTGGAGTGGATGGCTTTATAAAAAGTGGTTATCGTAAATTTAATATTAAAAATAAAGCTGAAATTGATAATGATAAAAAGTTTTTAATTAAAGATGGCAAAGATGATACCGCAATGCTTGAACAAGTTTTGTTGCGACGTTTTTCAAAATTAAAAACTAATGAATATCCGGATTTGATTATTATCGATGGCGGACTCGGACAATTAACTTCGGCTCAAAAAATTTTTAGCGAATTAAATATAAAAATTCCTTTTGTGTGTATGTCGAAAGGCAAGAATCGCAATGCCGGCGAAGAATATTTTCATCAAATTAACAAAGAATCTTTTACTTTGGAAAAAAATTCGCCAATCATGCATTATTTACAAAGATTGCGTGATGAAGCGCATCGTTTTGCGATAATGACTCATCGCAAAAAAAGAGCAAAAAATTTTTTGTTGAATTAGTTTTATTTTTGGTGATCAATTTGATGATTTATTACCGTCTCAGCCACCAGATTCACCTCCGCCACCACCACCACTACCACCACCACTACTACCAGTTTCATTTCCACCGCCACCACCACTACCACTACTACTAGTAGCACTATCACCGGCTGGAGCAGCTGCAGAATTCTTCGGTTTTGGTGGAGTGTCTTTTAGGCCGGTGCCTCTTATCCTATCCTTAACTGAATTTGGAATTTGTTTCATGCCAGCGCGCATAACTGTATTGGCGGCACGTTTTTGAACTCCTCTGGCAACTTTTTGAATTTGATTTTTAAGTTCTGATAATCCGGAATCTGTTTTAAGATCAGCTCCGCCTACAAGTTTCTTGGTTATGGTTGTAATTTTATCAAAGAAACTAAAAAACACGAACATTACAATTGCGGCTCTAAATAAAGTGTTAATTTTTGTTGAATTTAAATCGCCTAGAATTGGAATTGCCAAATCAAAAACTTCTAAACCGCTAAAATTTTTATATTTGGCAAAATTTAAAATACAATAAACACTAGTTTCTTCTGGGTTTATTAATGAATTTGGTTCTTTTGCACATGAAAGTTTAGGTAGTAATTGATTATCAGTTTGTGGAGAAAATGTGGCATCACCAATAAATAAATTATCAAAAACTGTTAACATTAAGCCGATATAAGCAAATACAATCATCGGTTGTAAAATAAATCCAAGCATTTGTTTCCACCAATTTTCGAAAATGCCCTTGGTTCTTTCAAACAATGCGCAAGTAATCGTTATAGGGGAAACATAAATCAATAAAATTATTCCCATTATTGATATTATGGTTATATGAATTGCCCTCATTGCTATTGAAATCAACATGAATCCATAGGTAAAAGCCGCAAAGAAAAAAGTGATTCCAAGACCGCCGGTTAAGAGTCCTGAAAATATCATTTTTGCTAAATTTGGAGTTGAAACATCGGGACCATAGCCAAGGGCTCTAGCTATTTTGCAATCAAGAGTATCAAAAATTCTCAAATAACCTTTACCAATTGAATAATGGGGATTAGCCACAACATCTGTTTTAAATTTTGCAATAGCACTTGTTGCGGTAATATCATCTTTGTCAGAATTAAGTTTTTCATAATTATATTTTGGAAAATTACATCCGTCATTTGTGTCTTGTGGTCGAAAGGTTATCTTGCTAAATTCAGTTGATAAATTCATGACTGAATCCATAAAAAATGATTGCCAAGCATTTCCCAAAACGAGAAAATAGACTAATCCGAATTTTACTAGATAAGTCATTACGGTTTTTTTATTTATAAAAGATTCGGGAGTCGCTAAAAGAATATTAAATCCAAAAAATACCATCGATAAAACAAATGCTATTTTTAGTGGGAAGCGAAATTGATTTTGAATTTTGTTGAAAAATGTTTGATTCTTTGTGTCACCTTTTTTAAATAAAAAACCACTTTTACAGGTTTCAATATTTTTGATTTTTTGTGGTTCCTCCGTAAGATCTTTGCAAGCCGATCTGCCAACTTTTTGCATAAAATTATTTTCAAGTGTTTCTTTAAAGCATTGAACTATTGGAGCGGAAAAATGTCGAGGGGTACTCGATGAAAAACTACTTGATCTTAAAGATTCATCTAATGACATGAATTGAGAATCTCCCCGAAGATCATCGCAAGATTCTGCAAAAAAGAAAGCATCTGGATCGAAGTTGGAATATTTAGTAGCCGGAGGTCTTTTTATGCAATGATTCATATATTGACAAAAATTACTAATAACTCTTGGATTTAAGGCGAAACGTTCATCATAATCAGTTCCCCCTTGGACATGATGATCATATGGACAAGAGCTATATGTTTTGGCGCAAATATAATTGGGATTTCTTTCTGATTCAAAAATTTTATATTTAGAAATCACAACATTATTTTTTTCAAATGTAGGGGAGCATCCTTCGCCGATTCTACAAAATTGATATTTTGATTCTGTTTCTAAGCAAATAGTATTTTGACTTTTTTCGTTGCAACAAAGAAAGGCCTTCATACCTTCCTCATTTTTTCTTCCAAGTTGTAAAAATCTTTTACAGGCGAAATTTGGTAATTCACGCGGACCACGAAGATAATATTTTTGATGTTCATGTGTCTCTAGTGAAGTATCGTAACCCAAAAGTTCTTTCCAATCTGTTTTGCTGTCAATGTCCTTAGGGTTTTTACAACGATTTGTGCCATTATCTTCATATTCAATTCCTTTATAAAAATATTCTCTGTAATGAACATTGGTCATACCTGGATATTGAGATTTACCCTGACCGCTAAGATCTGTATTTACTTTACAATCATTCGTGCCACCAATTAGATTGCAAAATTGTTTCTGGGATTTAGTTTTTTTGCTGGCACAATCATGAGATGGAGCGGTAATGTTAGTTCCTCCGAATATTATACTTAAACATTGTTTATATTTTCCATCGACGGATTTATATTGATTTGGCACATTTTCTGCAATTTGGTTACCAGAGCCATCAACAGGATTAACAAAGCTTTTCCAGCCTCTTCCGCAAATATGCACTTTATCAAAAACATCTTTGGCGGTTTCGTAAATTCCTCCAACAATTCCTACCGCAACAGAAGAGGCTATTCCACAAGTTGCTAATGCGGAACAGCAATTAGTGCTTTCAAGAATTCCGGCGCATCTCGCAGCAAATATTCCAAGTTCAATTACCGTAAAAGGATCGAGTGGCATTCCGCCCATCATCCCTTGAGCAATAAGATTTGTTGCCCCAGAGGCTTGTTTAGCAACATTGGCAACCTTTCCCAATGCTATCATTTTCGGTCCTTTGGTAAGTTTTTCAAAAGCTTTTTTCCCAATACTGGCTGGAGGTCCGGGGCAAAGCAACCTGCATCCAATAAAAGCCGTTTCCATTGTAAGTCCAGCTCCTAAAATATAACCCAAGCAATAATCATTACCATAGTTCCAATCTAAATCATCATTATTACCAAAGGGATCAAATTTAAACTCTGGTTTTTTGCATTCTTCATATGTAAAATCATATTTAGAAGAAAAACAACCCGATTCTCGTGTTTTATTATTACTGGTAGCTTTATCTACATCGGCACAATAAGAAACCTCAGTCGCTCTAACGCTATTAAAAGCACTTGAATTTTGAGCCATTAATTTATTTGAAAATGCAAAAATTAAGTTAAAAAAAACTAGAAAAA
>CAXNDB010000047.1:0-6449 GCA_964201025.1 Rickettsiales bacterium UBA1997
CTCTATCGCCCATTTTCCAAAATATCGAAAATTAATTAGCGCTTCAATTTCATTATTTTTACAAACATTTTTTCCAATTAAAAATTCACAAAATAAAATTAAAGATTACACTAGCGGTTATCGAATTTATAAAAATAATATTTTGCAAAAACTTTATAAAAAGTTGGCAATGAAATTCATCACCGAAGCTGATTTCACATGCTTAATCGAGATTTTAATAAAACTCAATCAACAAAAATTATTAAACAATTTTGAAGAATATCCAATTCAATATGAATATGGCGAAAAAATTGGTGCCAGCAAATTAAGATTATCAAGAAATTTTTACAGATTAATAATTTTATCATTTAAACTGTTAAAGTAATTCTTTAAAAATAATTTTTAGGGATTAGAATCCGCAAAAAAATTTTAACTTTTTATTTTTATTTTCAAAATGTACAGCGAAAGAAGAATTGTTATTACTGGGATTGGAGCGGTTACGCCTTTATCCTCAAATGCCGAAGGAACTTGGAAAAAAATCATTGCCAATCAATCTGGGCTTGGAATTATTACTATTTTTGACCCAACCGAATCACCGTGCAAAATTGCTGGCGAAGTAAAATATGGCGATGGCGAAGACTTATTTAATCCCGATAAATATATCGATCAAAAAGAACAAAGAAAAATGGATCGTTTTATTCATTTTGCCGTTGCCGCCGCTGATCAAGCGATTGCCGATTCTGGTTATGTTGCAACTACTGATGAGCAAAGATATCGCACTGGAATCATGATGGGATCAGGAATCGGAGGACTTCCCGCCATCGAAAAAACCGTTATCACCATGAAGGAAAAAGGTATCAAAAAAATTTCGCCTTTTTTCATTCCACAAAGTTTAATTAATTTAGCTTCGGGTCAAATTTCAATTCGCCATGGTTTTATGGGACCAAATCATGCGGTCGTTACGGCTTGTGCTTCAGGCTCTCACGCCATTGGCGATTCCGCTCGAATGATTCAATATGGCGATGTTGATGTTATGGTAGCCGGCGGTGCCGAATCGGCAATTTGCGAATCAGGGATTGGTGGCTTCGCCGCACTTCGTGCTTTATCAACTAATTTTAATGACAATCCAACTCAAGGTTCACGTCCTTGGGATAAAAGACGCGATGGCTTCGTGATGGGCGAAGGTGCTGGCGTTGTCGTTTTGGAAGAATTAGAGCATGCCAAAAAACGTGGAGCCAAAATTTACGCCGAAGTTGTAGGTTACGGTTTATCGGGCGACGCTTATCACATGACAGCACCCGAATCTTCGGGTCGTGGCTCAACTTACGCCATGAAACTTGCTTTACAACATGCCAAAATAAATCCCGAGCAAATCGATTATATCAACGCCCACGGCACTTCAACGCCACTCGGCGATGAAATAGAAATTGGAGCTGTTAAAAAAGTTTTCGGTGATCATGCTTATAAATTATCAATGTCTTCAACTAAATCTGCTGTTGGTCATCTCTTGGGAGCCGCAGGCGCAATTGAAGCCATTTTCTCAATTCAAGCTATTCGCGATAACATTGCTCCACCAACATTAAATCTTGAAGACCCTTCTGAAGGGTGTGATTTAGATTTAGTTGCCAATAAAGCCAAAGAAAGAAAAATCGACATCGTAATGTCGAATTCATTTGGCTTTGGCGGAACCAATGGTTGCTTGATCTTAAAACGCTTCTAAAATGAAACATAAAATCTTAATCGCCAGCGCAACATTCTCGGTTATAACCTTCCTTTATATCTTTTTATCATTTGCTTTTGTGGCTTATTTTAACGCCCCAAATTCTTATCATCGCGAAGATAAAAGATTTATAATTGATAGCGGTATGACGCTTCGTGAAGTGGTAAATAGATTGCACCAAGAAAAAATAATAAAAAGCCCTGGGGCCTTCCTATACATAGGTCAATTAATCAAAGGCATCGATCCAAAAGTTCGTTATGGCGAATATTTTTTCGAAAAAAATATTTCTTATTACAAAATTCTCCACAAAATGATTCGTGGTAATGTTTTTTTTAGAAAAGTAACCATTGCCGAAGGTTTATCTTCGCATTCCGCACTCGCAATTATTACAAAATCTGCTGGATTAATCGGCAATCCTCCGGAAAAAATTCGTGAAGGAAGTTTGTTAGCCGAAACCTATTTTTATTCATATAACGATACCAAACAAGGCATGGTTAAAAGAATGCAAGATTCAATGCATAAAGCCATTGATGAATTATGGGAAAAACGTGATAAAACCATTCCTTTAAAATCTAAAGAAGAAGCTATAATTTTAGCTTCAATTGTCGAAAAAGAAACCAGCCTTAATTCAGAACGCGGACTTGTTGCTTCGGTCTTCACTAATCGCTTAAGAAAAGGCATAAAATTACAATCTGACCCGACCATTATTTATTCTTTTACCTTTGGCGATAAAAAACTTGAACGCCAAATTCGCGTAAGCGATATTCAAAACAATTCTAATTTTAACACTTATCACATTTATGGCTTGCCTCCAGCTCCGATTTGTAATCCAGGATTAGCTTCGATAAAAGCAGTTTTAAATCCACTTAATAGCGATTACATTTATTTTGTGGCTAGCGGTCGCGGTGATCACATATTCTCGGCAACGCTTCAAGAACACAATGCCAATGTGGCTAGATATCGTCGCTTAATTCGCGAAAGAGAACAAAATATCACTAAAGAAAATCAAGACCAAAAAGCAGAAGAAGATTCTCAATAATTAAAATTTTTGAAAAGCTAAATCTTTGAAAATTTAGCTTTTCAAAAAATAAAAGTTCCAACCAAAAAATGCTAAATCCATTACAAAATCAACAACTCGCTTCCGATCCAAAAAATTCAGTTTGGGTGATGGCTTCAGCCGGATCCGGCAAAACCAAAGTTCTCACCGATAGAATTTTAAGACTTTTACTCGAAGATGTCGCTCCCCACAAAATATTATGCCTTACTTACACCAAAGTTGCTTCGGTCGAAATGCAAGAAAGACTAAATCATGAATTACAGAATTGGATAATTTGTAGCGATGAAGAACTGTTTGAAAAATTATTAAATTTGACGGGGCGCAAACCAGAAAAAACAACTCTTTCTAAGGCGCGCGGATTGTTGATAAAAAATTTAGATGCCGAATTAAAAATTAAAATTCAAACCATTCACAGTTTTTGCCAATCAATTTTAAAAAGCTTTCCATTCGAGGCCAAAATTCCGATAAATTTTGAATTGCTCGAAGAAAATCAAGCCCGAATTTTACTTAAAAATTCACAAAAAAATGTTTTACAAAACGCTTTTAACGATGAAAAACTTCATGATTTAATTTTTAAAATTAATTCACAAACTAGCGATGAAAATTTTACCTCATTGGTCTCAAATATGTTGCGGGACAAGGATAAAATTAACTTTATCAAACATAAATATTTTGGAATTGATAATGCCATCAAAGAAATTTATAAAAATTTTAATTTAGATTTTGAAAATAATAATTTTTTAGAAATTTCTACAAAAATTTTCGAAAATTTTGTTGAAAATTTGAATCTTTCTCGACTTACATTATTTGTTCAAGAACTCGCTAAAAGTTCTGGTAAAAATGATTTAAAATATTGTGAAAATATTAAAAAATTTATTGCAAAACCGACGATTGAAAATTTTGAATTTTTAAATAATGGTTTTTTTACCGAAAAAAATTCGCCTCGAAAATTTAGTAAAAAAATTGACGAAATTTTTGTTAATGAAATTATTCATTTTGCCAATAGCATTAACGATTTTAACCAACAATATCAAGCATTCATAACTATTGAAAATAGCGCTAATTTAATTAAAATTGTCGTGGCAATTTTAGATGATTTTCAAAAAATAAAAACCGAAAATTGCTATTTAGATTATGGCGATTTAATCAATATCGCCAATCAAATTTTAGAAAATCCTGAATTTTGTGAATGGATAAAATTAAAAATGGATAGCTCTTTCGATCACATTTTAATCGATGAAGCACAAGACACCAACCCGATTCAATGGGCAATTATAAAATCCTTAACCGACGATTTTTTTTCCGGCGAAAGTTCATCAGAAAAATTACGCAGTATTTTTGTAGTAGGCGACGAAAAGCAGTCTATCATGGGTTTTCAAGGTGCCAACATCAATCAAACCAAATTATTTCACGATTATTTTTCTGCAAAATCAAATTACAAATTGCAAAATATCGATTTAAATATTTCATTTCGTTCGGGAGTTAACATTTTAAATTTGGTTGATGCCGTTTTCAATAATTCCGAATCAAGTGAAAATCAACTCAATCAGGCTTTGTGTAAAATTGGCAAATATGTTAATCATCAATCTTTTCGCCAAACTGCGGGTTATGTTGAGATTTGGCAAAATGATGAAATTATTGATGAACAAAAATCTGTTATTACAGAAAATGATGAGTGCTCTGAATCGCCTGGTAATCACGACTTGGAAGACAATCAAAATTTATCAAAAACTTCAAAAAAATCTTCAAAAAAAATCGCCACCGACTTCTCATGGAAAATCGATTTTAGCAATCAAAATATTGATGATAATAAAGATATTACCGCCAAATTTATTGCTCAAAAAATTAGAAAATGGATTGATGAAAAACGTTTGATTAAAGATAAAAATCGTCCCGTAAATTTTGGCGATATTATGATTTTGGTGCGTAATCGCAAAAATGGTTTAATTGAAAAATTATCACAAAATTTTAATCAATTAAAAATCCCCTTTGTTAGCGTTGGGAAAATTAAATTTAGTGAAAATTTATTGATTCAAGATTTTTTAAGTTTAGCCAAGTTTGCCCTACTTCCGTCTGACTGTTTTAACTTAGCATGTTTGTTAAAATCACCATTTTTTAACGTTGATGAAGATGAATTATTTGAATTGTGCAAAATTAAAAATGAACAACAAAAAAATTTATGGTCAAGTTTACAATCATCTAAACATTATAAATCTTTAGAAAATATAATTAATTTATCAAAAACTAGCGATGTTTTTGAGTTTTTCTTTAAAATTCTCAATGATGGACAAAATCAAATTAATATCGCTTCACGTTTTACGGCTCAAGGCTTGGAAATCGTCAATAGTTTCTTGTTTGTTTGTCTCGATTTTAATCAAAAAAACTCAATTAATTTACAAAATTTTATTGAATTTGTGGAAAAAATTGATCCCGAAATAACTCTAAATTCTATCGCTTCCAATCAAATAAAAATTACCACCATACATTCTTCCAAAGGCTTGCAAGCCCCGATTGTAATAATGCCCGACTGTCTTTATGCCTATAGCAATCAACTCGACAACAAAGAAAAAATTTTATGGTTGAATGATTTTCCATTATGGGTTAACAAAGATTCTAAAATAAATTCATTAATTAAAAAAATTAGTGAAGATAAAATTTCTGAAAATTATGAAGAGCATTTACGCTTACTCTACGTTGCTTTAACGCGTGCCGAAGATGAAATTTATATTGGTGGTTTAAACGGTAAAAAAGATGAAAAATGTTGGTATGAAATTATTAATAAAATTAATAATGAAAATTTTTTAAAAACAAAATTTGAACCCATTGAAAATACTTTTTTAAATAAAAATATTCCAACAAAAATTACTTTAAAAAATTCTGATTTTAATTTTATAAATAAAAATTCTAACTATTCTTATAGCCTTATAAATCAAGGCTTAACCACTGGTGAGATTTTACATAAACTCTTAGAAATTATTGGTAAAAATTATAAAATGCCAAAAATTTGGCTTCATGATTTAATCAATAATTTTCTAAAAAATTCCACCAATTTATCGTCGCCAAATCAACAAAATATTTTACAAATTATTGAAAATTTTCTTAATTCTAAATTATTTTTAGAAATTTTTGATTTAAATTTTGATGGAAAAATTTTATGTGAATATGAAGTTTTTTATCAACAAAAAAATCTACGAATCGATTTAATTAAAGAAAGTAAAAATGAAATTTTAATTATTGATTATAAATCGGATGAAACCTTACCAAGCAAAGTTCCAACTCAATATTTTGAACAATTAAATCTTTACAAAAACGCCTTACAAAAACTTTATCCACATCATCAAATTAATTGTGCAATTTTGTGGATTAGATTTTTAGAAATTAACTATTTTTAAAAATTAAAATACCAAATTAACTTCTGGCTCCACTTTCTTCTTTACTTAATTTACCTTGGAAAGAATCGATTTTTATTCTTTTGGCGGAAAGGGCTTGGCGACCAGAAGAGATATCCCCCGAAGGTTTTCTTGTTTTATCGAGAATAATGTTATATATTTCGCTATTTTGCTCTGAAGCATCAAGGGCCGTATATTCTTTACCGGCCTCTAAAAATTCTTTTCCATTATAAATTTTACTGCCCGCATTAGAGTCAATTCCTTCTTTTATTAATTCTTAAACTATTGGTTTGTTATTATTGAC
>CAXNDB010000048.1:0-6369 GCA_964201025.1 Rickettsiales bacterium UBA1997
TAAAGCAAAGTAAAATTATTATTTTTTATAAAAACGCTTCATCTTTTTTTCAAAAAAAATTTGCGACTTGGGTAGTTAATATATTATTTAACATTACAACCGATTACTTCGGAGATATTTTTAAAGCCGTCTTTTTTTATTTTTTCGCTCAATTGTTTTTTTATTTTTTCAACCAATCCAAAACCTTGATAAATAAAAGCCGAATAAATTTGAATTAATGATGCACCGTTTTTAATTTTGGTGTAAGCATCTTGCGCGTTAGAAATTCCCCCGACTCCGATGAGTGGAATTTTACCCTCGGTTAAGCGATAAAAATTACGCAAAATTTCGTTAGATTTTTCAAAAAGAGGTTTGCCACTTAAGCCACCAATTTCAACAGCTTTGGGACTTTTTAAATTTAAATCACGTGCAATTGTGGTGTTGCTAATTATGATTCCATCGATGTTATTATCGATAACGATTTTAGCGATATTTTTTTGTTGTTCAAATTCAAGATCGGGGGCGATTTTTAACAAAATTGGCGTATTTTTGGGGGAAATTTTTTGTAAATTATTTTTGCATTGAGAAATTTTTTGCAAAAAATCATTGAGTAAATTTTCGTTTTGTAAATCGCGTAAATTTTTAGTATTGGGCGACGAAATGTTGATAGTAATGTAATCGGCGTGATTATAAAATTTTTCGAGAAGAAAAATATAATCGGAAGAGGCGTCGGCGGTATCTTTATTTTTGCCAATATTAACTCCAATTATTTGTGATGAGGTTTTGTTTATTTTTGAAAGATTTTCGTAAAAATAATTAGCTCCTAAATTATTAAAACCGAGACGATTAATTATGGCATTATCTTCAATTAAACGAAAAATCCGCGGTTGTTCATTGCCGATTTGGGCAATTGGCGTCGTTGTTCCTGCTTCCACAAATCCAAAACCAAAATTAAAAAGTGAATTAATAATTTCGGCATTTTTATCAAAGCCCGCCGACATACCAACTGGATTGGAAAAATTTAAATTCCACAAAGAATTATTTAAATTTTCATAATTTTTTGATGTTGCTAAAAGCGCAGAAAATTTCGGCAAAAATTTTAAATAATTTAACGCTAAATTATGAGCTTTTTCAGGTTCGATTTTGAAAATTAATGGACGAAAAAATTGATAAATATTCACGACGAAGTCTGGTTAGTTTTTTTATTGGAAAGAATTAATAAAGCGGTTAGTGACGCAACAATTATCAAAATAATATCTGACGTTCTTTTTAAAATAACATTATCAGAAAGTTTATCTTTAAGCTTAGCGCGTTTTCTTTCATTTTTTTCCAAAGCAATCGCCACATTATCGGAATTATTATCATTAAATTTTTTGCCTAAATAAAATTTTTTAACCGCAATGTGAACTGGATGCGACGGTAATATCAAGGGGTTAACGGATAATTCATTTTTGCGATCAATTTTCTTTTGCTGAATTATCGAACTGATTTCGGGCATACTGATGGCGATGAGTAAAATGCAAATTGCGGTACCGAGTATCGTAATTCCTATTGGTCCATGAAATTTAATTAAGTTTTTTTTAGTCGGCGCACTCTCTTCGTCTCTTAAATCGATCAAAAAAGATTTGTTATTCGAAATTAAAAATAAAATAACCATCGAATAAATGCTAATTACCAAAACTATTTCTTTAAAATTAACAAAATATTCTAAATAAATATTGAAGAGAAGTATGATGGTTAAATGCGAAGAAATAAGCGCGATTACTCTAGTGGTGCGGGTTTTGATAAAAAATAAAATGGCTAAACTTATAGCCACAAAAACTAAAATTGTAAAGAAATTTCCAAACGACATTAATCGCGCAAAAGTTCATTGATAGAAGTTTTGGAACGAGTTTTTTCGTCAACTTTTTTGACGATAACCGCACAATAAAGTGATAAATTTTTATCGCCTTTTGATGAGGTGGCAACATTACCGGGAACTACAACCGAGTAAGCGGGAACTCGACCATAAAAAACTTCACCGCTTTCACGATCGATAATTTTTGTCGAACTTCCAATATAAACTCCCATTGAAATTACCGAGCCTGTTTCAACTATAACACCTTCAGCAATTTCACTGCGTGCCCCGATAAAACAATTATCCTCAATGATAACTGGATTGGCTTGAAGAGGCTCTAAAACGCCTCCGATTCCAGCTCCCCCCGAAATGTGGCAATTTTTACCGATTTGAGCACAAGAGCCAATCGTTGCCCAAGTATCAACCATCGTGCCCTCATCAACAAAGGCTCCAAGATTGACAAAAGATGGCATTAAAACTACATTTTTGGCGATAAAAGCCGAATGACGAACAACCGCTCCATTCAAAGCCCGAAAGCCCGCTTGACGAAAATCATTTTCGCTCCAATTAGTAAATTTAAGAGCAATTTTATCAAAAAATTTAATGGCATCGCCACTTGATTTATCTAGCTCAGTGAGATAATTATCATTTAAACGAAATGATAATAAAATAGCTTTTTTTAACCATTGATTGACATGCCAAGAATTATTTATTTTTTGACAGATTCTTAGATTTCATGAATCAAGTTTATTCATGATTTCATTAACCGCATCGCGAATTTCTCCGCGAGTTTGCAAATTTATTTCTGCACGTTTTTCGAAAGCATTTTCAATAATTTGTTGAAGATTTTCCATAGTTAATTATTCCATTGAATTGAGTCATAAGAAGAACATTTCTCGCAAGTAGCACTCCATCTTGAAGAATTATGTCCGCATTTATTGCAAGTATAATTGCTATCTTTTGGTAACATTTTGGCGATGCTAATATTTTTAAAAAACTCATCATTATTGCCTAAACGCTTCTCTGTGTAAGCCAAAAGCTTGTAAAGACTGTGAGTTTTTTCATTTACAAGTGCTAAATTTAAAAATTCTTTGGCAATTTGAAAAGAGCTGGCACGATAAGCAACGAGGGCAATGGCGATATTTCCCGCGGTGACGTTAGGATTAAGTATTGCTAATTTTTTTATAGCATGAATGCGATTTTTGATTGAAGATTTACGATATATTGCTCCATAAAGTTCAGCCAAAACAATATGTGGAGTCTCTTTCCATAAATTTTTAATAATTGAAATCGCTTTGAATTTGAAACCGAGTTTGATCCAAGATTTTATTAAAATTTGATTGGCGGGCAAGAATTGTTCATTGTTCGAAAGTGCCATTTTAGAATATTTGATAGCACTTATATATTTCTTGTTTCTCAACGCCTCTTGTGCCAGCGAAGTATTCAAAATAATCATGTCGCGCTTTTGCAATTCATCTCCGAATTTATCCACTCCAAAATCTTTAATTAAGGATTTTGCCGATTGCCAATTGCCATTTTTTTTATAAAGCCTTAGAAGCTCTTGCGCAGTTTTTAAACTATCTTTTTTTAAAGTTAAAATTTCTTTGGCGATTTCAATTGCCTTTTGATCTTCCTGATTTTTTATGGCAATTTTTAATTTTGATTTTAACACTAAAATTTTAGCATGCGGATTTTCTTTATATTGCGAAAAATAGCTTTCAGATGCTCCAAAATCTCCATTCTCAATTGCGAATTTTGCTTCAAAAAAATTATTTAGATTTTTATATTTTATGTGTTTAGAAAATTTTTTATAAGTTTTTTTAGCACTTTCAAAATCATCAACTTCAAGCGCTAATAATAATTTTGATAAATCTTCAAAACCATCATGATGCCTTGATATTACTTGCTCAAGCTTTCTGGTATAACTTTTTTTAAAAAGTAGTCTTAGTAATTGCGGAAATTTTATTGCCAATAATCTGGTTAATATATAAGAGGTGAAAGCGACTAAAGTTAGAAAAAAAACACATATTAATAGCGAAGTTAGGATATCGGTTTGCACTTCATATCCAAGCCAATTTATAACGATTGAGCCATTATTTTCAATGATCCACACCAATGAAGTGGTTAAAATAAAAACTAAAAAAATATACCACAATATTGTCAACATAATATAAGATCTAGGTTAAGCTTTTTAAATATTTAATAATTTCTTTGTCAGCATTTTGAGTTTCAACCATAACATTTAACTCCTCAAGGAATTTTTGCACAATTTGAAAATATGACTTATCGAGAGAAAGTATTTTGTCGAGAGCCTCTTGATAATTTTTTTCAGAAAGCGCTAATTCGGTTTTGTTAATAACGCCCTCGAGTTGATTAGAGTCAGAGTTTTTTAACTTACGAATAACTACTAATTTTTTGAAATTATGACGTAATTTTTCAAGTAAATTAGCCTGTTTTTCATCATAATTTTCGTTGGTGATAAGCTCACCCGCAATCAATTTAAAGGATTCTATCAACTTTTTTTGCGAAGATACTTTTGAATAATTTTCTTTGATTACTAAAAATTTATTATGCAAAAACTCATCACTAATTGACAATAAATCATAGCCCTCAATTGCCGATTTGCAATCATCGCCGTTAAATAATTTTTCGCGTAATTCAACGTAATTTATGACAAGTTTATTAAGTTTTTCTTGGCTTTTTAATTTAACAAAATCACCTTTAAAATTACGCAATTGATTGTTAATTTCTTCAATTTGAACCTGATTTTTAATCAAGAGTTGATAAACAAATTCCGCACCTCTCTCCTTAATTTCACTGATATTTAAATCATGCACTGTAGTTTCATTTTCAGGATCATTTTTATATTCGTCAGAAATATCAAGAATAGATTCATTTTTATCGCCATCATCACCTTTATTTATATTTGGTTTTTTAACGATTATTTCGTTTTTATTTTGTAAATTTTTGTAAATCGTTACACATGAAAAAGTAATGACTATTACTAAAAATAATTTGAATAAAATATTATTAGAACCCTTTTTTTTCTTGGCTTCAATAACTATTGATTCGGAAGTGGTTTCGTTATTTTGTGTCATAAAATTTATTTAAAACAGAATTTTTTTGAAAAATTTGAGTTTTTTTGAATCCAATTTTTTGAGCATTTTTTTCAATTTTTTTACTTAAACATATTATGCTTGAGCAATTAAAATATTCAATAAGATTATATTTTTTAATTATTTTATTAAAAATTTCTAGTGAATTTTGTGAAAAAATTAAAATTTCATCAAATTTATTACTAACACTAAAATCTCTTAAATTCTTTGAAAAATTCTTTATTTCAGATGTTTTATAAACCTCAAAGTTTTTAATCTCAAAACCTTTTTTTTGCAATTTCTTTTTAAAATCAAAACTGATTTTTTCGCCGTGAAAGTAATGGATAATTTGAGGATTAAGATTTTTAATTATAATTTTATATAGTTCCAAACCCGAAGATTTTTTTGGATAAAAAATATTGTTATAACCAAGTTTTTTTATTTTATCGGCGGTACTTGATCCAACTACGTAAATAGTGGTTTCTTTGGAGATATTTAATTCTTTTAAAATATAAATTGCATTGGCGCTTGAAATTAAAATATTAGAAATTTCTTGAGCATTTTCTAATAATAAATTTTTTGAAATAAAATTTTTTTTAACCGAAAAAAGTGGCTCAATAAAAACCTTATAACCAAAGTCCTCAAGGGCTTCTTTTAGTTTCTTCGAGCGATTTTTGGAACGAGTGATTAAGATATTTTTCATTAATTGATTGCCAAGTTAAAAATCAATTTGTAAAATGCGTAAACTTAAATTTAATTATTACCAATTAAAATTCAAAATCAAATGAATATTCACGAATATCAAGCAAAGGCATTGCTAAAACAATTCAATGTCGCAGTTCCCGAAGGTCATCCAGCTTTTTCAGTTCCCGAAGCAGTTGAGGCGGCGAAACAATTAGAGTCGGCAGGACATAAAGTTTTTGTGGTTAAAGCTCAAATTCACGCTGGCGGTCGCGGTAAGGCGGGTGGCGTTAAAGTCGTTAAATCAATCGAAGAAGTTAAAGAAAAAGCTTCGCAAATTCTTGGAAAAGTTTTGGTTACGCATCAAACTGGACCTGAAGGCAAACAAGTCAAAAGACTTTACATCGAAGCCGGTTCAAACATTAAAAAAGAATATTACCTTTCGGCAGTTGTTGATCGCAAAACTAAAACTATAGTTTTCATGGCCTCTACTGAAGGTGGTGTTGAAATTGAAGAAGTTGCCGTTGAGCATCCAGAAAAAATTATTTCTGTAAGCATCGATCCAGCCACTGGAATTCAAGGTTGCCACGCACGTAAACTCGGTTATGGCTTGGGTTTAAAAGGCGAAACCTTGAAAAAATTCACAAAATTAGTTTTCTCACTTTATGAAGCTTTCGTCGCAAAAGACGCTTCACAAATTCTTGGAAAAGTTTTGGTTACTCATCAAACTGGGCCTGAAGGCAAACAAGTCAAAAGACTATATGTTGAAGCCGGTTC
>CAXNDB010000049.1:0-6252 GCA_964201025.1 Rickettsiales bacterium UBA1997
GTGATTCCGAATGAAGCGGATTGTGCGTTCAATGTGCGTTTCAACGATACACATAAAGCCCAAGAAATAATTAATTTTGTTGAATATGCTTGCCAAAAAACCATTGGTGGCGAAGGTTTAGCCTTTAGTGGAAAATATCGAATCGAAAAACGCATTTCGGGCGAGGCATTTTTGAGCGAGCCGAAAAAATTAGCGCAAATTGTGCAACAAGCCACGCAAAAAATTTGTGGCAAAATTCCGGTTTTAAGCACGAGTGGCGGAACGTCCGACGCTAGATTTATCAAGGATTTCGCCGAAGTCGTTGAAATTGGTTTGGTCAATGAAACAGCGCATAAAATTGACGAATATTCGGTGGTGAGTGAAATTGAAAATTTACAAAAAGTTTATGTCGAAATATTAAATTTGCTTACGCAAATTTAAGGGTGAGGGGAAAATAATCTCCTTAAAGGAAAAATAAATAAAAAATCATGAACAATAATTTTAAAAAAGCCTTTTCTTTGATTGAAATTTCGATGGTAATTTTGGTGGTTGGAATATTAATCGCTGGAATTTCCAAGGGGATCGATCTGGTTTACGATATGAGGCTTGCAACCGCTAGAGCCTTGACCGACAAGGCCCCAATGTTTGGAATGGAAAATTTGGAATTGTGGCTCGAAACTACTTCAGAAAATTCTTTGGCGACGGGAACTGCAAGTTTTACTAATGTTGCAAACCCCTCGGATAAAAAAGAAATCGGCAGATGGAATGATTTAAATCCGACATTAATTAATCCGAATAATAAAAATCACGCTGTTCAAGGCACTTTAGTTTATCAACCGTTTTATATTCAAGATGGAATTAACGGCCTTCCGGCTTTGTTGTTTGATGGGGCTGATGACTATATTGCCTCAATAACTAAATTTACAATTGTTAATAATTTTACAGTTTTTGTTGTGGGATTTCCGATTAAAAATTTAACAAATTCCTGCGTATTTCAATCGGGAAATTTTGCTGGAACCACTGGTCAAAAATATATTTTTTATCCGCAACAAGGTGATATTGTTTATGGTGGCAATAACGCTGCTAGTTCAGGCGTATCGCTTTGCGAAAGTTTTATTGCACCGGTGGAGCATGCAAATAATTATATGCCTTACGTCATTAGTAATCAAAGGGTAATTAAAAAACCCATACAATTTACTTTAAAATATTCAAGTGGAGCGCCAAAATTATATATAAATTCAACCGATTCTTATTCGGGAAGCGCGAGTGGAAAAAATATTTTTCCGGGTCTATCGTTCGGAGGTGGAAGACAGGGGAATTATGGTGAAAATTATGGGTATTTTAAAGGTTTTATTGGCGAGATAATTGTTTATTCCAAAGATTTAAACGACGCAGATCGCAAATTAATCGAAGCATATTTAATCGAAAAATGGCGGATAAGATCATAACAAAACTCTTGTAATTTGATATTAAAATAAACTATTCTATAAACAACAAAAATTTAGCTGTTAACATAAATTTTCATAAAACTTGATAATATCTGAGACGGGCACAAATGGTGTTAAAAGATTTTTATTTAAGATTACTAGTCCCTCTGAAGTTTTGCAAGAAGTGGGTAATTATCAGGGCGATAAAGATAAATCTTCTAATCAAAGAGCTGTTGCTATTTTGCAGTGTTATGGTGGTTTTGAAAAATATAAAGTGGCATTGGCAAACAATCTATATACAGTGCCATTAATAGAAGACCTGACTGGAGGAAGCAGTGTATACGGAATAAATCGTAGCAAGCATCCGGGAGACTTTCCCTTGCAAATATTTCCAGATGATTCTCCGCTTTTCAAGCTCAAACAAGTTATTGCAAAAATTGATGAAAATGCGGTTATTAAACCAATTAAATTCACCAATGATTGCGAATTATCGAAAAGACAAATATTAGAAATTAAAGAAAATCAAAAAAGAGTTGTGAGATTTGCTGTCAAACGTAATTGTCCTGCTCAATTGCAAGAACTGAGAAGGGGGGATGATACATCGATTCGACAAAAATGTTTTACCGATAAAGAATCGCCAGGAAAAAAATTAGAAAGAGTAGAATATGGATTAATGTCTTCTTACATTACTCCGCTCAAATTATATTTACATCAATCTGGAGCACAAGCTGGAAAACAAGTTCAAGACAACACAGAAGCCACAATCTATTATACTGGTTTTGGATATCCAGTTTTTGATGAAAATTATATAACGGCAATTAGTGGTAATGAACAACAGCAAAAAAAAGATGAATTAAAAGCAATTTTTAAACAACAAATTTTTGCGGTATTGTTGGCAAGAAGTCAACAAATAGAATATGGTGAAATAAAAACAGATACCAAAGTACCGTTGGTTTTAAATAGACCGCTTGATTTTATGCGGGCACAAAGTCCTGAAAGTGCTCAAAGGTTAAGAGAATTCGTTAATGAATCGCTTTATGAATTATTTCAAGAGCCAGAAGTCGCTAATGCGATGATGGGAAAAATAGATCAAGTTTTAATTTGGGATCCCGAGTCGGATATTTACGCAAGAGATACAAGTGGTCAGAAAATTGGACAAAGTCTCGGAACAACAAAATTTTTCGACAATCTTGGAAGTTTTCAAGAAATTTTTCAAGGGTCTCAATATAAATTAGAGGAGCAAGGAAGTTTTATCGAAGTTGTTGATGCGACGGGTGCTGATATGATTAGTATAGCACGATGTTATGAAGAACATAAGAAAATAAAATTAGCAATCCCTGGAATGGTAAACCCAACATATCAAGATGGCGAGGGTGCAATGATAGGCATTGGAGCGACAGAAGAATCGTTAAATGTTGCGTCTTTAGGCATGATGCAAATTTATCTTAATTCGCTACACAATCAAAGGTTAAAAAGCTTGGAAATTTTAGATTCGGGAAGTTTTGAACTATTTACGACGGAAATAAAAGAAGTAGGAGGCGGGAGTACGGGAGCTGCTCAAGGGTTATCATTGCAAAAACCTATGGAACAAAACGATCAAGTTGATTCAACTCCCCAAATCAATCTCCAAAATATTCTAATATTAGGGGGGGCGTCAATTGGTGCAGGGCTTGCGGGAGCTGGAGCTGTCGTGCTGTGTGCTTCAGCTTTAGGGTTCGGTATAGTTTCCGCCCCAGTGGTTGCGGTCGCTGTTGTGGTTGGTGTGGCTTGTGTCGGTGCCACTGCCACTGCTGTTTTAATGGAACAAAATAAAAAAACGCAATAAAGTAAATAACTAAAAAATCGTGTTAGCGATCGTCAAAATCGTAATTTTTTTGGCGCCGAATTTTTTTAATTCTTTAGCGCAAGAATTAGCGGTTGAGGAGGTGGTGATAACATCATCAACCAAAATAATATGTTTATTTTTAACAAAATTTTGATATTTTGGATTTAAAGAAAAGGCTTTTTTAATATTTTTAATACGTTGTTTTTGCGTAAGTTGAACTTGCGATTTTTGATTTTTAGTGCGGATTAATAAATCAAAAATTAATTTCTTCGACTCTAAATTTCTCGCAATTAACAACGCCTGATTAAACTTACGCTTTCTAAGTTTGCTTCGATGTAAAGCCACCGCACAAATTATATCGCAATTAGCAATTTCATCACGGGCTTTTGGCAATAAAATCTTGGCAAATTTTTTCGCCAAAAAAGTTTGATCACCATATTTAAAACGACTAATGGCACCGCCAATCGTTGGATTATAACGATAAATCGCAATAGTTTTGTCAAAAAAAGGTGGTTTTTTTAAACAATTTGCACAAATATAATTTTCTTGTTCTTGTAAATTTATTTCGAAAGGATGAGAGCAAATTTTGCAATGCGGTGATTTTATAAATTGTAATTTCGGCCAACAATTTTTACAAAAATTGGCGTCGGAACTAATAACGGCGTTGCACGACAAGCATTTAGTTGGAAATAAAATTTCCAAAATTTTATTAATTAATTTCATGGTGAATTCTCAAAATTTATTTGATCGACAACTTTTGCAACAAAATCACAAACGTTATCAACGGGTTTTTGTCGATTATAATTTTTTATATTTAGAAATTGCAAATATTATTTTAGAAAATATTGAATTACAAAATCGTGCTTTCGACGCCGTTTTCGAAATCAATAAAAAAACTAATTTTTTTCAAGAAAATTTGCGTTATCAAAGCTTTGAATCTTGCTCTTTTGATGAAATTTTTGACGAGGAAAATATTAATTTTTCGTCGCAAAAATATGATTTAATAATTAGTAATTCTGATTTGCATTTTATCAATAATGTTCCGCAATTTTTAGCGAAAATTAAGTCGGCGCTCAAGCCAAACGGGCTTTTTATCGCCAGTTTTTACGGCGATGAAAATTTGCCCGAATTGCATAATTCAATTTATCAAGCCGAAAATGAAATTTATGGCGGAATTTCGGCAAGAATGCCCCCGACTATTGATATTAAAAGCTCGGCACAACTTCTTGCCCAAGTTGGATTTAAAAATCCCGTCGCCGATTTGGAAAAAATTAAAGTTGATTATGAAAATCCACTTAAATTATTGCGAGACCTTAAATTTAGCGGGCAGGGCAATGTTATGTTTCAAAGGTCGCGGAAGTTTTTTTCCAAAAAATTATTGCAAAAATTAGTGGAAAAATATGAAAATTTTTACGATAAAAAAACGCAATCATATCCAGCGACATTTAGTGTAGTTACGATTTCGGGGAGCACAAACCATTTCTAAATAATTAAATTTGTTTAAGCAAATTTAGCTTTAATATCGAATCGCTCCATGGCGATTAAATCGCGATATCCGCGATGAATTGATGGTTTTTTTAGAATTCCTTTGTGGATAAACGCTTCATCTTTTTTTTCAAAAAAGATTCGCGACGGGGATCGCGTCGCTTTCGCTCCTTATCCCGCTCTTCGCTAAAAATAGCCGTTTAGGCTATTTTTTTAACGCGAAGAGCCTAAAAATAGCCGTTTAGGCTATTTTTTTAACGCAAATAACAGTTGAGAAATTTTATTTTTTGTGAAAAAATGTTGAAAATCAAAATTGCCAAAAAATTATTTAAAAAAAATGTCTAAAAAAATTCACATAAAAACTTACGGTTGCCAAATGAATGTTTACGATTCGGATCGGATGCAAGATTTGATGAACGCCGTTGGCTACGAGACCTCCGCAGAGGTTGAAAATTCTGACATGGTCATCATCAACACTTGTCATATTCGTGAAAAAGCTTCGGAAAAATTATTCTCCGATTTAGGACGTATTCGCCCGTTTAAAGAAAAAATGAAAGAGGCGGGAAAGCAGATGATTGTAGCGGTAGCGGGTTGCGTTGCTCAAGCTGAAGGGCAAGAAATTTTTAGACGCTCGAACGTCGTTGATATTATTGTTGGACCTGAAAGTTATCAAACTTTGCCCGATTTAGTCGGCAAAGTTTTGCGTGAAAAAACCAAACAAATTAATTTGGATTTTGTGCCCGATAATAAATTTGATGTACTGCCATCGTCAATTGCAGGAGTAGGGGCGAGTGCTTTTGTTACGGTGCAAGAAGGTTGTGATAAATTTTGCACTTTTTGCGTCGTGCCTTACACGCGCGGGGCGGAATATTCGCGCGATGTTAATAAAATTCTCGATGAAGTAAAAGCTTTGATCGATAAGGATGTTAAGGAAATTTATTTGCTTGGGCAAAATGTCAACGCCTATCACGGTTTGGACGAAAATAAAAACTCGGCAAATTTGGCGAAATTGATTGAAAAAATCGCCGAATTTCCGCAAATTCAAAGAATTCGTTATACCACTTCGCATCCTCGCGATATGGATGATAGCTTGATCGAAGCTCATCGCGATATTGAAAAATTAATGCCATTTTTACATTTGCCGGTTCAAGCTGGATCGAATGCGGTGTTGAAGGCGATGAATCGTAAACATACGCGTCAAGATTATTTTAAAATTATTGAAAAACTACGTAAAGCCAAGCCTGACATGGGTTTGTCTTCGGATTTTATTGTTGGATTTCCGGGGGAAAGCGATCAAGATTTTGAAGATACGCTTGATTTAATCAAGCAAATTGGCTTCGCTCAATGTTATTCATTTAAATATTCTCCGCGCCAAGGGACGCCTTCAGCCGATTCAATTCACCAAGTGGCGGAAGAAATTAAAGAACGCAGATTGGCGATTTTGCAAAAACTTTTAACCGAACAACAAATCGATTTTAATAAAAAATTCGAGAAGCAAATCATGCCGGTTTTATTTGAAAAAGAAGCGCCGAAATC
>CAXNDB010000050.1:0-6235 GCA_964201025.1 Rickettsiales bacterium UBA1997
TTATAGAAAAAAATGATTAAAATTTAATAGTTATTTTAAATTCAAAAGTTACTTAATTTTCATGAATAAAATTATTGTTTATGGTCTTGGAATTTCAGGGATTTCAACCGCTAAAGCACTTAATGAAAAAAACTTTCAAATAATCGCAACCGATGATAATCTAAGGGCGATAGATGTTAATGCTCAAAAATATCAAAAAATAAATTTTAAAAATTGCGAAGAAATTTCTTTTGATAAAGATACCGTAATTTCATTCGCTCCGGGGATACCACTTTATTTCCCTAAGCCTCATAAAATTCTGGAAATTTGTCAAAAAACCCAAGCAAAACTGGCGTGCGATATTGAAATTTTTTACGAATTAAATCATAAAAACAATGATTTCATTGGCATTACGGGAACCAATGGCAAATCAACAACAACGGCGTTGACGGGCTATATTTTTGAAAAATTTGCGATTGCTTCTAAAGTGGGTGGAAATATTGGCATTGCTTGCTTTGAATTACCTCAAGATCAAGCTAATTTCAATTACATTCTGGAAGTTTCTTCTTATCAACTTGATTTAATAACCAATACTCGATTCAACATTGCGTGTCTTTTAAATATTACGCCCGATCACATTGATCGCCACGGTTCTTTTGAAAATTATATCGAGTCTAAAAAAAGAATTTTTTTGAATCAAACTTCTCATGATTTTGCCATTGTTGATATTGATAATCCAAGCTCTCTTAAAGTTTTTGTAGATTTGCAAAATAATAAAAATTTTAATGCTAATTTGGTGGCGATTTCAACTAAAAAAATTCCACAAATTGGCGTTGCCGTTATTGATAAAAAAGTTTTTGTAAATCTTGAAAATAATAAATTTGAATTTGAAATTAATCCGATTTTAAAAGGACAACATAATCATCAAAATATCGCTTGTGCCCTTGCAATCGCTTGTTGCCATCTTATTAAAAAATCACAATTTACTCAAGAAAAAATTGAGCAAATCATTAAAATTATTGAAGAGTTTAAAGGTTTAAAGCATCGCATGCAATTAGTCGCGAAGATTGATGGAATTAGCTTTGTTAATGATAGTAAAGCCACCAATGCTGAATCAACCGAGAATGCTTTAAAATCTTACGACAATATTTTTTGGATTTTGGGCGGTAAAGCCAAAGAAGGCGGAATTGAAAGCCTCGAGCCTTATTTTTTAAAAATTAAAAAAGCTTATTTAATCGGCGAAGCTTCGGATGAATTTGCTAAAATTCTGGAAAAAAATTCTGTAAATTATGAAAAATGCCAAACTCTTAAAAATGCTTTTGATGAGGCTTTAATTGATGCCAAAGTATCAAATTTAATTGAAAAAAATATTATTCTATCGCCGGCTTGTGCTTCATTTGACCAATGGAAAAATTTTGAAGAACGTGGTGATTTTTTTTGTAAATTAGTAAATGATATTTAAAAAAATTTATACATTTTTAAACAATCGCTTGAATGGAAATTGTTTTTCCAAATCCTTTTTAGCACTTATTTTTATAACAATTTTTTGCTTTTTTTTCTTCGCGTCGGAATCAAAAGCTATTGTTACTCCTCCTAGCGCCGCTTCGGTTGCCAAAAGTAAAGCTGATAAAGATTTGGCGAAAGCAAGTGTGGCCGCTGGTAATCTTGTTAATGCGGTACCGAGCATTTCTTTCATTTCGTCAACTCAAAATTCTCCATCGGGCGCTAACATAAATGAATTTAATATTTTATATCAAAAAAATGGATTAAATCCAGTAAAAATATATACTTCGTATTTACCGCCAAAAAATACTTATAACAACAATGTTACCGATGAACATACTCTAGAATATTGTGGCGTTTTGGGTGGAGAAGGTTTTGATATGATCGGTAATAGCTGTATGATTAAAATTCCCTTTGATTGCTCTTCCACTCCGCCAGTTGGTGTAACCGCCTCATCTGGAGTGAATTGTCTAAATTATTCAGCGATATTTCCGGGTTCGAGTAGCGAGAGTAAAAAACTTAATCCTAATGAATGCGAAAAAACCGGTGGGACTGAATTTACAAATTGTATAGCATCGCAAAAACCATATTGCCACACTATTAACGACCCAATAATTGCAATCAATTGCAAACTTGCCCCATGTAATGTCGTTCCCAATCAAAAATATCGAAGACCAGGAATAAATTGTTTAGCCGATTGCAACGATACTTCTGTAAATTCAATTTCAAAACCTAAATTTTTTATTGAGGGGTTTAATTGTTTATCCTCTTGCAATACTAAAGCCGCTCCAAAAATTATTGGAGAAAATTGCGTTCTTGAGTTTAATGAATATGTGATGCCTTTGTGCAATCAGCAATCTGCAGGTACCAAAAATTTTAATAAAGTAATTACTCCTTCAGGAGAGAGGGAAACATGCTTAGATGTAATAAATTTGCCATTATGCTCGGCTTCTTCGCCAGCTTCAGATGAACTTACGAAATGTGTAAAAGAATGCTCGCCATCATTAAATAAACATAATATAAATTGTATTAATTTTTTATCTGCCAAAAATGCCGACTATAATGGTTATGTTGATAAAAGCTGTCATCATTATACTTCCCTCGAATCTTTAGTTGCAAATTCAAGTTGTAAAAAATTAGATTGCCACAAATTATCAGATAAAGAATTATCAAGAACTCTCAATGCTTTTGATTCAACGATTGATGGATTTTCAACAAAAAAATATTGCAATCCAGTTAAATATACAAACTTTACCGTTAATCAATTTAAGGCAATAAATGATGTAAGTAATGCTTATCTTAGAGATTATAAATTAGATAATAAGCCTTGTTATTCAGATGGTGATACCGAAGAAATTGAAACTGTTTTAAGTTCTGATTTTTTTAACAAGAACCCTGGTTCATCAAAAATTAATTATTTAAAAACGCAATGCACTGGATTGAGTGTTGGAGGAGTAAATCCACTTAATTGTACTTCGAATAGGGTGGATAGAACTCATGCCGATTACGATGTAAATTTTTTATATGATCAAAATAGTTTTTGTACATATGGCGATACTTCTCAGCAAATTTTATGTACAAATTATATGAGAGCTCCGACGGTTGCTCCTAATGATTGTAATTCACCAGCTCTAACTTCTTGTCCTGCGGGATCTTGTCCTATTTGTCAAACTGGAGATACTTATTGTTTTAAAAATGGCATAAATTGCAATAGTTCATTAAATCAAAAATATCCAATTTGCAGTGCTTTAAAAAATATTTCTCAACCTGTAAAACCCGCCGATGACGAGTATGTTTCTTGGTTTTTTAGGCCAACAATTGAATCTGATGCGATTCGAGAATTGACGGGAGCTGGTGGATCAAAATCATATTCATTAATTAATATGAGTGGCTATCCAACCAACTCTATTCCAGGAGGAACTCCTGATGACAATTTATATATGAGCAATCAGAATCTTAGTGATAATGGATATATTGATACATTTTGGGGAGCGGTAAGCGGATCTTACATACTTGGCACTGGAACAAATATGGGTTTGGGATCGGTTGGACCAGAAAATATTTGTGGAATGAATAGTGATTATCGAAATATTCCAACTGAAGATTTTGCTTATTTTAGGGGTGGAGTCAGAACCGTTTATGGCTTAGATGATAAACTTTCCCATAATGTTGAAATTTGTATTAGATATAAAAGTTCTACAAACTTATTGGGCACTTGTGGATATAGAAGATGCTATACTTCTTGCGTTGGTTTTCTTCGTGGTCTCTCCCCAACTTGTTCAAAAGTTTGTGGATATGATGTTTGTAAAACAATGTCAATCGAAGAAGACGCCAACGGTTCGCAAACTGATGATTGCTCTTCAACTTCTCAAAATTTTTCAAGAAATTTGTTTGTAAATAAGAATGGTAGAACCACTGCCATGTCATGTTCATCAACTTATAAAACTGAGTCTGATACCACTAGTGCCAATACCAGAGTTAGAATTTATAAACCAAGTGGAGCTTCTAATTATATTTGTGCGGTATTGGATTTTAGAGACATTACTTTAGATTTAAATAGAAATGGACAATATTTTAATGGCAGTGAATATTTTTTAGTTCCCGATCCAGATAAAAAAAATTCGTTTAAAAAATTGTGTGTGAGTGGGGTATATACAAAAGCAACTGACAGTTGTGAAAGTGGCGTTGATACAAATAATGAATGGACCAAATCTTCGGTTTGGAGAACTGCAAGAATTATTAAATATATCATGCAACCCTCAGATATTAATGGAAATTGGGATCATGCTAATCCAAATTCGGGAGTTAATTATCTTGATCAATATGGAGTTGGACCTGCGAACCTAATGTCTTCACATATCGATAATGATTCTGGTGCAACGGTCAATCAAACTATTGGAAGAGTTAGATATAACGTTAAAAGATATTTTGAGAAATCGGATTGCATTAAGCATGAATCAAAAATTGGCGCTCCTGTATTTTTTTCCGTTGCCAATATTAGTAATTCGCGCAGGCTTTTTTTACCGCCTTTAATAATCGAAGATGTTTGTGAAATCGCTTCCCCTGCAAGCCCTTCACCTCCTCAATCTGCATTGGATTGCGTCAAGGCTGGCACGGAAGGAACAGATTTTTTTAGACCTGCTATAAAAATTTTATATGGAAAAAAAGGTGCCACCAATTCTTTTCTTTCTGTTGATGCCGGAAGTGTTATAGATACAAATTATAAGCTTTTAAAAATAGACAATCCAGCAAGCGACATAAGTGTAGATTATCATATAAAAGCACTCAACATTGGTATTGTAACTAGTGCTCCAATTTTTAAAACTGTATTTATAAAAAAAGAACAAGAAGGTTCTCAACCTAAATTATGTTTATATGAAAAAATTACATTAGAATCAGGTGCTACTCCAAAACAATCGTTAATAAAATGTGTTAATAGAAAAAAAGCGCAAAATGCTGGAATTTTTTCTACCGTCTCCGATCCTTTACACACACATCTTTCTTTCGGGGCTAAATTTTTAAAGAATAATACCGCTTTACTTAGCTCATCAAGTGATGCCAATTTACATAGCTCAATAATAGATGCCAACCTTAATATGGTAACATTTTCTTTTGAAACATTAACTGATTTAAAAAATACATCATTTCTGAAAAAATGCAAAGAAATTACTGGTAATGGTTTTCCAATTTGCATTGAAAGAGAAGAATGTTCGATTCTAAATAATGAATGTGTTGAAAATGAAAAAGCTTTAATTATAGCTAAATCAAGTGCGACTCCGCAATATGGAATAATTGCCGAAAAAGAAGTTGTTAGTAATTATTGCAAATCAGAATTATTGACCAAATGCAATGTTAAAAAAGGCTACGATATTACCCCGGCCAATAAAACTTTAAATACTTCGGCTTCAGATGGAGAAGGCTTTAATGCTCCAGCTACTAGAAATCATTATGGTTGGTTTAATGAGTTCTGTATTACAAGTGGAGTAGATGCTCTAGATGATAAAAATCAATATGTTGAAGAATTGATTCCTCTAAATGCAGATGGCAGTAACAATGAAGAAATTGGTAAGTGCAAAACTATGGAAAATCCTAGTGATTGTTCAAGTTGTGATAATGTGATATGTTTAAAAAGTAGCTGTTGCAAAATATATAATCAGGCATCTCAATCTAATCCAAATGTTAGAATGAGAAAAGCTACTCCTAGAGAGCTTGGATTGTGTTATACGATAACTAATTATTTAAAAACTTGTCCCGCAATTTCATATGGAAAAAATGATGATATAACCGATCCATTTTTTGTTGGGTCTAGTTTTTTAGGTAGTCTTGTGCTTAATCCGCAACAATCTCACATAGATAGAAATACAAGCAGATTTATTAAAAATGGAACGACATACAATTCTTATAATGCTGAGTTTGATGTTGCTTATGGTGGAATTTCGAGTGTAATAGGAAAATGCGTTGGTTTTTATAAAAATACAGTTTCGCAAAATAATCCAACAGCTAATTGCGCGATTGACGGAACTTGGAATGGTTTTTCGAATTCTTGCACAACTTACACATGCATTGCCAAAAAATTAGCTCTACCAACAAATGGTGCTAATTTTTACGGTAATTATATTTCATCTTATGATTCATCAAACTTGGAAAAAAAATCTCAAGCTGGCTCTAATGAAGGTTATGCGAACTGGGAATCTTTAACTAAAACTGGTTATCTCAAGCAGGAAGTTGCCTCAAGTTTATGCATAACTGGATA
>CAXNDB010000051.1:0-6035 GCA_964201025.1 Rickettsiales bacterium UBA1997
AATCATTTTTCCATTGATAAATTTTATTTTTTTGCCAGTCGTGACGCCATTTATTTTCAATGATTTTAGCATCATATTTATCGGGTAATTTTGACATTATTCAAGCTCGATTAACTTAGTTTTATAACGATTCATGCCGTAAAAATATAGATTATTTTCAATGATTATCGGCACATGCAAAACTTTTTTATTTAGAGAAAAAGTTTTTTCAATTTTGCCATCAAATGGCGAAATAATAAATAGCTCACCATCTTCACGCGACGCCAGCAATTTGTCGCCCGCCATAATAACGCCAATATAATTAAATTTGGTAGCAATTTTTTTAGGATTTTTAAAATCAGGCAATTGTACCATCCATTTTATTCCACCAGTTTTTTTATAAACCGCAAGCAATTTATTATCGCTATTAATCACATATAAAAAGTCTCCCGCCAGCCAGAAATCAACGACCGAAGCGATCGATTTTTTCCAAATATCCTCACCAGTTTTTAAAGAAATCGCCTTCATCAAACCGCCATTTCCAATCGCATAAACTACGTCATTTTTAACCAAAGGTGTCGCATCAACATCATTAAGAAAAAAATCGGAATTATAAACTTGATTTAAATTTAAATCCTGCGACCACAAATTTTCGCCAGTTTTTTTATCGATAGCATAAATTTCACCCGATGAATAAGAGGCAATCAAAAAATCTTTATAAACTACGGGCTGAGCACTTCCAAAAATTGCCAAAGATTTTGCAATGCCGTAATGAATCCATTTAATTTCGCCATTATCAACATTTAAAGCAAAAGTTTTATTGTCGCTCGAAGAAATATAAACCGATTCGCCATCGCAAATTGGTGTTGAATTAAAAATAACCGATAAATCTTTTTGCCACAAAATTTCACCATTATCTTGGCTTAAAGCCTTGATTTGATTAACTCCTGCCACTGCAAATAATTTATTATCGCAAGCTCCCAAATGTGCAACCTTGTAATTTTTAAGCCATAATTTTTCAAAAACTCTTTTATGCCACAATAAATTTTTTGACTTGAGATCGAAGGCAGTTACATCGCCCGAGCTATCAATATTAAAAATTTTTTGATTGGTAATAATTGGAGAATAAACAAAACTTTTAGCAAAATCTTCATAATAAAAAATATTTTTATACCAAACGCGTCGAAGATTTATTTCATTTTTTTTGTTAAAAAACCAACCACTTTCTTCAAAGGAAAATTTTTTAGAAATATTCTCAATCTCTTGATTAGTTTTGCTGGCGGAGCCTAACCAAATTTGATTAATTTGTGATTTTGGTAATTTAATTTCAGTATTTTTTAGCGACTCATCGATTTTAACATCACTTACTACGTCAAGAGCTGGAAGGGCTTTGGTTTTATCGTATTTTTTTTCAGAATTGCAATTTGTAGAAAATAATAAAAGTAAAATAACTAATGTTTTTTTATAAAAACAATTAGAAATATTTGGAAGTTTTAAAAAGTTATTTTTTATAATTTTAAAAAATATTTTTGTGAAATATTTTGAGTTTTGTGGTGACATATTTTAAAAAAATTATTATGATTTTTTTGGTTCATAACCTTTTTGAATAACAATTTTCATAGCGTCCGAAGCTCTATTTTTCAAGTCCTCTCTGACTTCTGGATTTTTTGCAATCATCTCAAAAATTTGATAAGATTTTTCCAAATTATTTTTAGTCATTTCCAAATAACCTCTTTGTTCGGCGATATAATAGCGCAAAATTTTTGAATTATTTTCGATTACCAAAATTTTTTCGGATAAATCAGCCTTATCATTAGTTTCTTCATCATTCATCAAGGTTCTAACCATTAATAAACCCGCCAATTCTTTAATATAATTATCACAAAAACGACATTTATTTACTTCGGAATAAACATTGATGGCTTCATTTTTTTTGTTTTCTTCGAGCAAAATTCCAGCATAACGCAATGATGCCAAAGACTTTACGCCACTTGGCGCCGAAGCTGAATCATAAATCTTTTTAAGATTTTGCTTAGCTTTTTCAATATCACCAAGTTGCTGATCAATCATGGATTGATGAAGTATTTCTGAATATTTTTCTTGTTGCGATCTTTGATTGATTTTGTAAGCGGTGAAAGCTAGTGAAGAAGTAATTGCGACTCCCAAAATAACCAACAATATTTTCTTATTTTTCTTGAAAATTTTAGCAATATTTTCATTTCTTGTTTCTGAATGTGCTTGCTTTAAAATATGTTTAATGTCGCTAGACATGGTAGCTCCTTAATGAAAATTTAATTTTTTAACACCAACTTTAGACAACAATCTAAAGTGTTTTGCAATAAATATGCGATCGTCATCGGACCAACTCCACCTGGAACTGGAGTAATTGCCGACGCAACCTCTTTAACCTCTTCAAAATTAACATCTCCGATAATTTTGTGCCTTCCTTCGCCAAGATTTATTCTATTTATCCCGATATCAATAATAATGGCACCCTTTTTAACCATATCTTTGGTTATCAAATTTGGCACTCCCGCTCCAGAAAATATAACATCCGCTTGCAAACATTCATTTTTTAAATCTCTAGTTTTGCTATTGGCAACGGTAACCGTGCAATTTTCCAACATGAGCAGGCGTGTCAAGGGGCGCCCTACAATATTTGAAGACCCGATTACTAAAGTTTTTAATCCCGCCAGATCATTGCCCTTAACAAATTTTAGAAGATGAACGCAACCAAGTGGTGTACAAGGTATCATCGCTTTGTCTACTCCCTCAACTTCACCAATCGATAACTTTCCAACATTTATTACATTAAACCCGTCAACATCCTTATTATAATTAATTTTATGAATAACTTTTTTAGAATCAATATGTTTTGGCAATGGCAATTGCACCAATATTCCATGAACATTTTTATCATTGTTTAATTCTTCAATTTTGAAAATTAATTCGGCCTCAGAAATATCTGCCGATAGTTTAAATTGAATCGAATTCATGCCGACCGCATGTGCCGATTTTTCTTTATTTCCGACATAAACTTCGCTGGCTGGATCATTCCCGACCATAATAACCGCAAGGGTTGGTGTTATGTTAAATTTTTTCTTAATATCTTCAACGCGAGATGTAATATTTTTACGCAATTGCAATGCAATTTCTTTACCGTTAATAATTTGTGCTGACATTAAAAAAATTTAAAATTCGTTTATATTTTTAGAAAACTAATAGTACTTATGATTTTATTTTTTTTGATTAAATCAAGCATTAATTTATTTTTTTATTAAAAAAACTAAAAAAGTAATTATTGTGTATTAATTTCGCTCAAAAATGCATGATCCAAATTATCTTTGTCATGTTTTTTCTTTAGACCTAGAGGCGTTCCGATATAACGAATTTTTGATTTGTGAAGAACTGCAATATTGTCGCAAATCTCATCCATATCCGACAAAATATGTGAACTAAAAAATATAGTTTTGCCTTTATTTTTATAAGAAATCAATTCGCGTTTCAGAAAGATTCGAGCTTGTGGATCAAGTCCTGACATCGGTTCGTCGAGAATAACTAAATCAGCATTTGATAAAAAAACCGCCATCAAACCAAGTTTTTGCGTCATGCCTTTGGAATATTTACTAATTTTTTGCGACAAAACTTCGTAATTTAATTCGAGATTTTTGCAAATTTCATAAGCTTCAATTTCGTTAAATTTTATTTTATAAAAACCTAAAACGAAGTTAAGAAAATCAAGCCCAGTTTGATGAATCGAGGGCTGAAATTTTTCCGGCAAATAACAAACTTTTTTACGCGCTTCGGGCAGAACTCTAGAGACTCCATAAATCTCAACCTCTCCTTGATCTTGATCGAGCAAATCTAAAATTATTTTTATTAAAGTGGTTTTGCCTTGACCATTCAAGCCAATAAAGCCAAAGATTTCATTATTTTGGACTTCAAAATTTATATCATCGAGAACGGTTTTAGAAAAACTTTTAGAAATTTGTGAAATTTTTAACGGAAGCATTTTAAAAAAATAAATTATTTAATCATGTTATTTATTGCAAAAAGAGCGATGGTATAACCATGAGCCCCTAAGCCAGAAATCACGCCATCAACGACGGGACTGATGAAAGAATGTTGACGAAAATCTTCTCTTTTAAAAATATTAGAAATATGTAATTCGATTTTTGGACCGGTAAAAATTTCCAAAGCATCACGAATCGCCACCGAACTGTGAGTAAAGGCCGCGCCATTAATAATAATTCCGTCAAAATGCTCAACGGCACTTTGAATGGCATCGATAATTTCGCCTTCATGATTGGTTTGCACAAAATTAACTTCGACGTCAATTTGTTTGGCAACTTCTTTGCAATCAATGGCAATTTTATCAAGCTTTAAATCGCCATAAATTGCTTTGTTTCTAAGGTGCAAAAGATTTAAATTTGGACCGTTAATAATTAAAATTCTTTTCATAATTTATCTATTTTTTTATTTGATTAGAAATTTTTACGAAATAAAAAATTGTAACTGGAATTGAGAAAAAATATACGGTTCCAATTATTGCTAGAGTAAACCAAGGACGCACAATTAATCCAAAAATAATTGAGCCCAAAATTAAAGCCGTTAAATAAAAATTGTTATTTTTAATCGGAATTTTTTTAATGGAAATCGTTGGCACACGGCTTGCCATCATAATCGCCAACATTAATAAAAAACAAATAACTAAAATTTGATTACAATAAAAACCTTCGCCAAATTCGAAAAATAAAACCATCGGAAGCGTTGCCAGAGCGGCCCCAACCGGCGAAGGAATGCCTTTGAAAAAATATTTTTCTAAAATTGGATTGGCTTTATCATCATGCAAATCAACGTTAAAACGCGCCAAACGAATTGCCGCACAAACCGCGAAAATCAAGACCATCGCCCAATCAAATCCCAAAATATCGCCGTAAGAATTAATCCAAAAATACACGATAAATCCGGGAACGACACCGAAATTAACGAAGTCAACCAACGAATCGAGTTGAGCTCCGAAATCATTTGAAGCGTTTAAAAATCGCGCCAAACGACCATCAATTCCATCTAAAAAACCTGCCAATAATAATAATGAAGTTGCGATTAAATATTCACCGACCATTGAAAATCTAACGGCGGTTAAAGTGATGCAAAGGCTTGAGAGAGTAACGATATTGGGCAATAATCGAAATAAAGGAAATATTCCTTTTTTAGAGTTACGAATTTTATGAATTAATGAGGCGGACATTTTGAAAAAAATTAATTAACTTTTGCTTTATAAGCGATCGAGGTTAAGTTTTACTGAAAAAATAAAATAAGCAAATCAAAAATTATTTTGCTATAAATATATTTTGTTTTTGCTCTAAATACTTAAATTATTTTTAAAATTAACCGAGAGATAATACAATTACCAATAAAAAAGATATTAATTATAGGTTTTTGTTTGAAATGGTATAAATATTTATTTTCAGGTTAATTTGATCTATAAGTTCAGGTAATTTTATTTTTTTATCGGCTATTTTTTACTAATTTAACTAAATTAATTTTATTAACTAGCGTCGTATTGAGCCGTTGGAGCTCGTATTTTGAGGTATCATAACTGGACTTGGTTTCGCTGGAAACAATCCCTCAAAATTACTACTACTTATCGCTTCAAAAAGCTGTTGTGGCTTTATTGTTCTGTTCACCATTAGTCCGTTAAGTAAATTTCCAAAAAAATCATTATCCCTACTTTGCGCCATTTCTTTATTTTTTTCAATTTCTTCTTTTCGTATATATTCTTTGTGCTCTTCATCTGTCATAAATTGGGGTTGGGTGCGATAAGTATCTTCTTCTTCAGCCACTCTTTTATCAAGATTCGAATGAATAAGATAATTTGATGGCGTTCTTCGATAACCACCCCTCCCACCACCTTCATTGTTCGCTGAAGGATATGGGTTATAATCTACCCCTTGAAAAGCAGAACGTATTCTAAGAATATCCCGATCTGTTTCTCCTGGGGATGGCTCCAATTCATCTCCCCATGGATCATTATGCATAACAAAATCTGGCCG
>CAXNDB010000052.1:0-6032 GCA_964201025.1 Rickettsiales bacterium UBA1997
TGGAGGATTGTTTGCACCTAAAGAACTTGTGTAGCCAGATTTGCAATCTACACTAACTGGAGTCGTTCCAGTAAAATCAACTTGCGTAAAATCGCCGATTGTAAAATTTGATCCCGCAGGAATGGTACATTTAATTCTTGCACAAGTTCCCGAAATATTTGCTAACGCTCCAGTGTTTGGAACTATATTATTATCTGCTCTCTCAGCATAAACTGCTACGCAATCTGTTGTAACTCCCGAAGCGGAATAATAACCCGTCGCACAACTTAGATTTTGTCCATTTCCAATAAAAATTGAAGTTGCAGTTGTGTTTAAAGATGCGGTTGAGCAAGAAATTTTAACGCATGAACTTGATGGCGTTAAGATTTTCGAAGTAGTGCAAGATGGGAATGTGGTTGTAATAAAATTATTATATTTTGCATCATTGCAATAATAATAATTTGATGAAGCTGAAGAATAATTAATTGGGGTATTCGTTTGGAATCCTTCGATGCTAGTTAGGCATTGAATCGTGCCACAAGATCCTGAAATTGTTTCGAAACCGTCAGCACAATTGCAAGCGGAAGTTATATTAAATGTTCCCGGATTGCTTGTTCCCGTGCAAGTATAAGAAGCAGTTCCGGCATAACCAGCTTGATCGCAAGTTACAGTTCCTGTCGAAATACCTGGAGTAAAATTTAAATTAGTTAAAACTGATGTCGATAATCCATTATAAGCAGTTGAGCTACATTTTATTGCGGTACAAGTATTGTTAGTTACAGTGGCAGTTGATAATCCAGTGCAAGCATAAGAGAAACTGCCTGCAAAGCCCGCATCGCAATTAGATGTTCCCGATCCCGAAAGAGATTTAGAAGTATATCCAGTGCCTGAAATTGTACAAGAGATCGCGTCGCAAGTTCCAGTTATTTTGGCATTTGTTGATCCGTCACAAACATAATTGATTGTTCCAGAATAACCGGCATCGCAAGAAAATGAGTTGGCACCCAAACCAGATCTAGAAATATATCCAGTGCCAGCGAGAACGGTACATGAATTTTGAGCGCAAGAAGTGCCGGAAGGATTATAACTTCCTACCGCTCCAGTTCCAGTGCAAGTATATTTTGGATCCCCTGAAAATCCGGGTTTACATGTTAAAGAACTAATTGTTGTTGTAAAATCTACGCTAGTTCCAGCGATTGTTGTGTTGGAATTACTTGGAATTGTACATTTGACTTTTTCACAAAAATTCCAGCCATTTATTTGCGAGAAAGCTCCAACTGCACTAGTTCCTGAAGCATCACATTTAAATCTAGCAGTTAAATCAGTACGATAGCCGGTAGCGTTGCAATAATAATCATTAGTTCCATATGCCACTATTGTTCCAGCACTAACACCATTAATGTCATCAGAAACTACACAATTTATCGCTTGACAATCATCAGAAATTATACTTCCGACCCCTTGAAAACTACAACCCCAAGTATATGATCCGAAATATCCAGCTTTGCAAGTTCCATCTTTTCCAGCAAGTCCAGCAGAAGAGGTTTTTGAATTACGATTTACGGAATCATAAATAGTGCAACTTCTTAAAACACAACCATTTACAGAATTTCCAACTCCACTTGCATTGCATGTCCAATTATAAGAACCAGTATAACCTTTGTTACTATCACAAAGCCCCGTACCAGTATTATCAGAAATTAAAGCGGGGCAATTTGCACCAGTACAATATGGAATCGCCACATTTTTTTCAGTCATTCCAGTGCCAACTCCAACTCGACAAGTATTTTTACAATTATTAACAACTGAGCTAGAACCATTTTTTTCACATTTCCAACTATATGAACCTACGTAACCCGAAGCACAAGTACCATCGATTCCCGAAGTGTTAAGTATCACGGATTTTTGATACATTCCAGATCCTTGTAAAGGAGTTCCGACAAAGCAAGTATTAAAACAACTATTATTAGTTATCGCACCAACAACTTTTTTATCAGCATCTTCCGCACAGCTCCATGAATAAGTGCCGGCATATCCATTGACAATATCGCAAATATTTTCTCCAGTTTTACCATAATCAACTGTAGTTTCTGCAATTCCACTTGTTCCCCCAATTTTGCAAGATTTTTCACAATTATCTTCAGTTATCGAGCCAACGGCGGTAGCGGAACAATTCCATTTATAAAATCCTCCAAATCCTGGTATACACTCACCATTCCCAGATGTTCCAACATCAAGTTCTTTTGGCAACATGCCATCGACCAACATACTTCTTTGCTTACTTTCACTGAATATGCATTTTAATATTTTATTACAATTATTAGTAACTTGAGCTACACCTTCAATTGAACAACTGTAAGAATAACTGCCTTGATAGCCATCTAAACATTGTCCATTAGTTTTAAGAGAAGTGTTGAATGGAACGCTCAAAGGAATCATTCCCGCACCATTACCAACCGAACATTCTCCATTTTTATAACATTTACCTGATTTTACAATTGCCGTTCCATCATTACAATTTACAGAAACTGGCCCACCTAAATAATTAGCACCACAATTAATAGTATGATTACCATGATTTAATGCAACTTCGGCAATTCCTAACGTAGAAAAAGTGCAATTTTTAAAACACTCATCATAAACTTTTGATTCACCATCAATACAATCACATTTATATGAACCGGTATATCCATTTGCAGTATCGCAAAGCCCTGAGGCTCCAAGAGTTCCAGATGGATAAGTTCCAAGTAACATGCCAGAATATCCACCAATATTACATGTAGAAATTTTACAACTTCCAATAATTGGATTTTTAACAATTCCATTTTCGCAAGTTAAAACAACAGTTCCTTGATAATTTTCTTCATCACAATTTAAACTAGTAACGCCATCGGGAATTGAGGCGTTTTTTAATCCGACTATTCCGGTTGTGTTGCATCTTTTTTGACATCTGTCTTTACTGTCTATTGCTGGTATCGATAAACTAGAATCTTCGTTACAAGTATATTTTAAAACTCCATCATAACCCTTTTCCGTCAAACATTTAGCGGTGCGTTGACCATTCGGAACCCACTCCTCCTTAACCTCACCAGTATCAATTTTTAGATAACAAGGGCAAGAAGTATAAGAGACCCACTTGCCATCTTTTTCACATTTTGTAGCTGGAGTAAGATTGGCATATGGAGCAACGCAATTATTTTTTGCATATAAAATTTGACCAAAAGAAGCGGTTGATGAGCTATATTTTGTAGTGTCTGCTCCCGTACATGGTATTAAAAAATCAGCTTTAAAATCTGCAATTAAAGATTTTCTATTGGCAAAAAAAACAATATCGTCAAAAACAGTATTATCTTTTATGCTTTTTTGAAAAGTATTATCCATAGCAATGACTTGGCCACTGATCGAAGTATAAGAATTTTGTTGTTCGAATGAATCGGTTGGAAGTGTATTGCTAGTTGAGGAGTTAGCATTAAATCCACCAAGTTTATTTTTACCTACCGTTATAATAGCAAAAATTGAATCGGAAGAAACGTTAACAGCATCTTCTTTAACAATAATTGAAGCATCTTGAATTGAGCCGATATTAACATTGCCCGAGCCAATTTCGGCACTATATCTATTGGCAGCTCTTTTATCTATAACATAAATTATTTTGGATCCATATTGATCTTCAGCAAATTCGGAATCTAAACCAAGATTTAAAGCGGGAACCGCACCATAAATCAAATTACTATTAACGTTATTAACATAATAAACTCCACCAATCTCATCAACATCACAGGCGCCAGTTGAAGAATTATAGCTCTCTAAGGCATAATTAGCGTCTTTTCCACGAATTCTTTTAATTCCGGCGGGACATGGTAAACGTTTGTTGGTGAGAAGAAATTTTCCAATATTATTATAAATTGCTTCTATTTTTTCCGCATCAAGCTTCTGTTTTGTATTGCTAACTTTAATATTTGAAATTGCTACTGAACTTACAACGACGATGGCGGCCGTTGATACTAAAATTGATAAGTCGTTAAGGCTAAAGGCTTTTTTGGCACCACTTTTAAATTTTTGCTTTATTTTATTTAAAAAATTTAAGTTCATAGTTGTTGACTTTTAGTAAAGTATCATTTAGATTTTGAAATATTATTTTAGTTTTAAATCGTTAATAAACATTTGTCGGGGATATAGCTCAGTTGGTAGAGCATCTGCTTTGCAAGCAGAGGGTCAGGAGTTCGAGCCTCCTTATCTCCACCATTAAATGTTTTCTTTTGCAGACCCTCAAAAAAACTTATTTCTTCCTGTTTTTTAACAAAAATAATTTCTCATTTATTCGAGCAAAAGGCAATATTTATTTTTAATATTCCCAAAATTAGAATTTGGAGCGAGTTTTTAAAGCAACCGATATCGGTCCCTCATCAAGATAATCAATCTCGCTACCGATTGGAATGCCATAACCAAGTCGCGTAATTTTTAAATTAAATTCTTGTAAAAAATCAGCGATATAATGAGCGGTATTTTGACCATCAATGGTCGCTCCCGTTGCAATAATTATTTCAGAAAAATTATCATTTTTAACGCGAGAAATTAATGAAGAAAAATTTAAATCTTCAATAGTTTTGCCAGAAATTGCCGATAAATTTCCACCCAAAACATGATATTTGCCGTGATAATTTTTTGATCTTTCTATCGCCCACAAATCGCCAACCTCTTCAACTATACATAAAGTATTTTTATCACGATTATCATCTAAACAAATTTTACAAACCCTACCCTCATCTATATTGCCACATATTTCACAATTATGAATTTTATCATTTAATTCGTTCAAATATTCAATTAATGGAATTAAAAATTTTTCTTTATTAGATGCCAATTCGAGGACAATTTTTTTACCAATTCTTGGTCCCATCCCAGGAAGTTTGGCAATAATTTTTGCCAAATTATCAATAACATTTTTTTGCATTTTTTTTGAATAAAATTATTGACGAATCGCACAATCAGCGACAATCTGATATTTATAAATCGTAAGTTGTTCTAAACCCACCGGCCCGCGCGCGTGAATCTTTCCCGTCGCAATTCCAACTTCGGCGCCAAAGCCAAATTCGCCACCATCGGCAAATTGGGTTGAAGCATTATGCATTACGATCGCCGAATTTACTTCATTCAAAAATTTTTGTGCCATTTCTTTATCTTCAGTAATTATACTTTCAGTGTGCGATGAGCCGAATTTGGCAATGTGAGCAATCGCCTCATCGATATTTTCAACAATCTTAAGTGATAAAATTTTGTCGAGATATTCAGTATAATAGTCTTTGATTGAGGCGTTTTTTATTCTAGCATCAATCCGCTTGGCATCAGAACTTCCGCGAACTTCGCAACCAAGATTAGTTAAATCATCAATTAAAATTGGAATAATTTGTGGTGCAATTTTTTTATCAATTAAAAGCGATTCAGTTGCGCCACAAATACCGACTCGACGCATTTTAGCGTTAAGTAAAATTTTTCGCGCTTTTTCAAACACAGCTTTTTCATTAATATAAGTGTGACAATTGCCATCGAGATGTTTAAAAACTGGGATTTTGCTTTGCTTTGAAACCGCCAATATCAATGATTTTCCCCCTCTTGGAATCACAACATCGATAAATTTATCCATTTTTAAAAGACCTTTTACCAAATCACGATGTGGATTTTTACAAAATGTTATCGCATTTTCATTAACATTAAATTTTTTCAAAGCTTCTTGAAAAAAACTTGCCAAAATTTTTGAACTATTTAGTGCTTCCGAACCCGAACGTAAAATTGCCACATTACCTGATTTTATTGAAAGCATAGCCACATCTAAAGTAACATTTGGACGTGCTTCATAAATCGTTAATAGCACGCCAATTGGCGTCGAAATTCGTTTAATACTTAATCCATTTGGACGATTAGTTTCAAAAATTATTTTACCAACTGGATCGGGAAGTTTTACGATTTCATCAATTGATTTTGCCATCGCCAAAATCTTATCTTTATTTAAAATTAAACGATCAATTTTTGAAGATTCCAATTGATTTTTCTGA
>CAXNDB010000053.1:0-6002 GCA_964201025.1 Rickettsiales bacterium UBA1997
AATGGTAAGTTTAAAGACGATATAATTTTTGTAAAGATACCAATAATTGACAGTAAATAAAACTTAAAGTTATATTTATTGTCCGAAATATTGAAATATAATATATTTAATACACAAATAAAGATTGTAACAAACTCTAGACAATGATATATAACAAATGAAAGAAAGGTTGAAAAAATAGTCCATGCTAAATAAAAATTTAATGTTTTAATTTTATCAAGTTTATTATCATTAAGTTTTGTAAGAATTTTTAGTGAAATTTGCATCGCCAAAATATCAAAAATCAAAGTAAAAAATTGAAAATATATTAGATATTCGGCACCATTTTTAAATTTTATTAAGCCGAAAGGAAGACTAGAAATAAGAGCGAAAATGGGGGGATATTCAAAATGAAAATCTTTATAAGGAACTAGAGATTGTTCAACAATTTTAATGTAATTCTCGTAAAAGTGATGATTGATTGACGGAAATGCACTAAAAATTATTAAAATTTTAAAAATAACAATTGCGATAAGCCAATTGAATAGTTGATAAAATTTTTTATTGTAATTTTTTTGATTTATTGATGCCATTTTTAATAGATTTTGAAATCAAATTATGGAGCTTGTTATTTTTTAAAAGATTTTCCAAAGAAACTTCTGTAACGCCTTTTTTGCTGGCGACATTTTCAATCATTTTAGAAAAATCAAGAGTGCTTTCAGAGCTTAATAAACTTGATCCAAGAAATAATTTTTTAGTTAAATTATATGCAATTTCTGCGGGTATTTTGTGCGAAATCGCAATGTCAAAAAAAATTTTTTGCATTAAAAAAATATAGGCTGGACCGCAACCATAAAGTGCCGTTAAAACGTGAAATAATTTTTCATCTTCAACTTCAAAAGCGGTGCCAAAATTTGTAAAAATTTCAAGAATAATTTTTTTATTTTCGGTAGAAAGATTTTTATAAATATAGGGGATAATTCCCTGATTAACTTCGATTCCGAGATTTGGCATCGAGCGCACAATTTGTTTTTTTGCACCAAAAATTTTACTAAAAAAGTTTAAATTTTTACCGGCGAGAATTGAAATAAAAATAGTTTCTTTGTGGAAAATTTTGGCTTGAGCAAATTCTTCAAGAATTGTTTTTGATTCTTGCGGTTTAATGCAAATAAAAACTATATCGGCGACGTAATTTTGTGGAAGATTTTCTAGATTGTTGATATAGGTTATATTGTTGATTTTATTCGATTCAGAAGGTTTTAAAACTAAAAAATTACATGAAGAAAAATCTTTATTTTCACAGAGGTTTTTGACAATGATTCCACCCATTTTTCCGCATCCAAGAAAAAAAATATTTTTGTTCATAATTTTTTAATTAAGCTTTGCGGTCTGCAATTGCTTGCTTAATTTGACCAATAGCTTTAGCTGGATTTAAGCCTTTTGGACAAGATTGGGTGCAATTCATAATTGTGTGACAACGATAAAGTTTGAAAGGATCTTCAAGTTCATCAAGCCTTTCTGCCGTAGCTTCATCGCGTGAATCTGCGATCCATCTTTGAGCTTGTAATAAAATTGCGGGACCAAGATATTTTTCGCTATTCCACCAATAACTTGGGCATGAAGTTGAGCAACAAGCACATAAAATACACTCATAAAGACCATCAAGTTTTTCACGTTCTTGTGGCGATTGCTCGCGTTCTTTTTGTGGATTGCTTGGCTCTGAAGATTGAAGCCAAGGTTTTATTGATTTATATTGAGCATAAAAATGAGTTAAATCTGGCACTAAATCTTTGATTACGGGCATGTGGGGCAAAGGATAAATTTTAGTAACCTTTGATTTGCAATCAGAAATTGATTTAGTGCAAGCGAGAGTGTTTGAACCATCGATATTCATGGCACAAGAACCGCAAATTCCTTCGCGACAAGAGCGACGAAAAGATAATGAAGAATCTTGTTCGGATTTCATTTTAATTAAGGCATCGAGAATCATTGGACCGCATTTGTCGGTATCGATTTCAAAACGATCGACATGCGGATTTTTCTTTTCGGCATCTTCGGGATCGTAGCGATAAACCTCGAAAACTTTAATATTTTTTGCACCTTCTTCAGCTTTAAAAGTTTTGCTGTTTTTGGTATCGATTTTGGAATTTTTTGGAAGCGTAAATTCTGCCATATTTTTTAAAAATTTTTAAAATTAATAAACTCTTTTTTTAGGAGGAAAGGCTTGAACCTCGTTGCTAAGAGGCTTTAAAACCACTTCGCGGTAATCAAATTTAGTTTGAGCTTTATCGTCGCACCAAATTATGGTGTGTTTCATCCAATTTTCATCATCGCGATCTTTGAAATCATCGCGAGCGTGAGCTCCACGACTTTCTTTGCGATTTAAAGCGCTTGAAATTGTGACCACAGCTTGCGAACGCAAATTATCGAGCTCGAGGGCCTCGATTAAATCACTATTCCAAATTAAACCACGATCGGAAATTGCCAAATCTTCAAAATTTTTGAAGATTTCTTGCATTTTTTTATTTCCATCTTGGAGGGTTTCTTCAGTTCTAAAAACCGCCGCATGTTTTTGCATGCAATTTTGCATTTCTTGACGAATTTTAGCGGTTGAAGACGAACCTTTAGCATTGCGAATTTTTTCGAGACGATTTAATGATGCTTCGCCAGCATTTTCTTGGAAATCATTATGTTTGCTATTTGGTTTAACCACTTCGGAAGCTCTAATCGCCGCCGCCCGACCAAATACCACTAAATCAAGAAGTGAGTTTGAGCCTAAACGATTGGCACCGTGAACTGAAACACAACCCGCTTCGCCAATTGCCATCAATCCTTGAACCACTTCAGTTTTACCGTTTTTAATATTTAAAACTTCGGCTTTATAATTGGTTGGAATCCCGCCCATATTATAGTGAACTGTAGGTAAAACTGGAATTGGTTGTTTGGTGACGTCAACTCCGGCAAAGATTTTGGCGGTTTCGGAAATTCCCGGCAATCTTTCGTGAAGAACTTTTGGATCGAGATGATTTAGATGAAGATAAATATGATCTTTGTTGGGACCAACACCTCTGCCAGCTAGAATTTCCATAGTCATGGCACGAGAAACAACGTCGCGACTCGCTAAATCTTTGGCACTCGGAGCGTAACGTTCCATAAATCTTTCGCCTTCGGAGTTAACTAAATAACCGCCTTCACCTCTGGCACCTTCTGTAATCAAGCATCCCGAACCATAAACTCCCGTCGGATGAAATTGCACAAATTCCATATCTTGAAGCGGAAGTCCAGCGCGTAAAACCATGCCATTACCATCTCCAGTACAAGTGTGAGCTGAAGTTGCCGAGAAATAAGCACGACCATATCCTCCCGTTGCCAACACAACTAAGTGAGCTTTGAAGCGGTGAATAGTGCCATCGACCATTGATAATGCAATAACGCCACGGCAAACGCCATTTTCCATAATTAAATCGAGGGCAAAATATTCGATGAAAAATTGAGCGTTATGTTTTAAAGATTGCTGATAAAGAGTGTGAAGAATTGCATGACCCGTTCTATCTGCAGCCGCGCAAGTTCTTTGTGCCGGTCCACCTTCGCCATATTGTTTAGTCATGCCACCAAAAGGACGTTGATAGATTTTGCCATCTTTAGTGCGTGAAAAAGGAACACCATAATGTTCGAGCTCAATGATTGCTTCGGGTGCTTCTTTGCACATATATTCAATGGCGTCTTGATCACCAAGCCAATCCGAACCTTTTACGGTGTCGAACATATGCCAACGCCAATCATCTTCACCCATATTTCCAAGTGCCGCCGAGATTCCGCCCTGAGCCGCAACAGTGTGAGAACGAGTTGGAAAAACTTTAGAAATACAAGCGGTGTTTAAACCTTTTTGAGCCATGCCAAATGTAGCACGAAGACCCGCACCACCAGCACCGACAACGATAACATCAAATTCGTGATCGATAATTGAATAATTTGCAATTTTTGTATCGGACATTTTAAAATTTCGTTAAATTTAATTAATCAAATGAAGTTTAAGGATCGCAATAATAACCGCCGTTACGGTTGTTATTGAAAAAAAATTAACCAACATAATGTAAAAATGAACTTTGGCTTTGTTAGTTACGTAATCTTCGATGATAACTCTCATACCAAGCGAACCATGATAAAGTGAGGTTGCGAACAATAAAATCGCCATAAAAGCGTTAAATGGATAAGCGAAAAAAACTGGCAAATATCCTTCGGGATCGAGAGCGATTTCGACTAGAGAAAGAACAAGCCAAATGATTAATGGAATCAAGGCAACCGCAGAAACTCTTTGGGCTAACCAATGATGAAATCCAGTTTTGGTTGATGGAGCAATTTCAATCTTTTTCATAATTTTAAAACAGTTTTAAATAGATTGTTGTGGCAATCGTTGCGATTGTTAATATTAGAGAAAATATGATGATTAAATAACCATTTAATTTCGCTTTTTTTAAATCAAAACCTTTGCCAATATCCCAAAATAAATGACGAATGCCATTACAAAAATGATAATATAATGAAAAAGTTATGGCGATAATTGCGCCGTAAAAAATAATGTTAAGTATAGCCATTGTAGCACATTCGCAATTTTCTTTTTCAGAAATTGAACCGATATTATAAGTGTAATAAACTATGAACCAAGCGATGGTGAGTATTGAAAAATAAAGCACAACTCCCGTTAATCGATGCATTATCGAAGCGATTGAAGAGATGTTCCAGCGATATATTTGTAAGTGAGGCGAGGTTGGTTTAGAATTATTTTTTTGGTCAGACATTTTAAAAAAAATTAATTTATAAAATTTATTTCTCTCAAATTTACATTCTTAATTGATTCTTACAACAAAAAAATAAATAATTTGAAAATATTTTTAACAAACTTGATAAATTAAATGGAAAATTTACAAAATTTTCAAAAAATATTATTTGGAATTGGTTCAAATCTTGGCGATAAAAATCTAAATATTTTGAAGGCAATTGAGCAATTAAAAAATTATTTTTTTTTACAAAATATTAAAATTTCGGCAATTTATAAAAACCCCGCAATGCTTCCACCCCAAGCTCCAATTGCGTGGAATAAAGAGTTTTATAATATCGCAATATCAGCCGATATTGATTTAGAAAATTTTAATCCTTTGAAAATTCTTGAGATAATTAAAAAGATTGAAAAAGAAATCGGGCGCAAAGATTCGGAAAGATGGGCGCCACGAGAAATCGATATTGATATTTTATTAATCGGCGAACTTTTTTTTGAAGAAAAAAATTTGTTAAAAATACCGCATGAGGGTTTATTTAATCGTGATTTTTTTTACAAAACTGTTGAAGAAATTGAGTCGAAATTGTTAGAAAAGATTCGTCAAAAAATTGGCTAATTAATATTTTTAATATCAGCCTCGACCATCATTTTAACTAAATCTTTAAATTTAACTTTAGGCTCCCAGCCCAGTTTTTTCTTAGCTTTAGAAGAGTCTCCGATTAATAATTCAACTTCGGCTGGACGAAAATATTTTTGATCAATCTCCACATATTTTCGCCAATCTAAGTCAACAATGCCAAAGGCCTCTTCAAGAAATTCACGCACCGAATGAGTTTCTCCGGTAGCGATAACATAATCGTCAGCTTCAGGTTGTTGAAGCATGAGCCACATGGCTTCGACATAATCACCGGCAAAGCCCCAATCGCGTTTGGCATCGAGATTTCCCAAATAAATCTTATCAATTTTTTTAGCTAAAATTTCGGCAATTCCGCAAGTGATTTTGCGAGTAACGAAAGTTTGTCCGCGACGCGGTGATTCATGATTGAACAAAATTCCGCTACAAGCAAAAATTCCGTAGCTTTCGCGATAATTAACCGTAAGCCAATGGCTATAAACTTTGGCGCAACCGTAAGGGCTTCTAGGATAAAATGGGGTTGATTCATTTTGTGGAACTGCCTGAACCTTTCCAAACATTTCACTCGAAGAGGCTTGGTAAAATTTAGTTTTTATACGCGTATCGCGAATG
>CAXNDB010000054.1:0-5976 GCA_964201025.1 Rickettsiales bacterium UBA1997
GCAAATTCATTAAATAACCAACCTCATCTTTTGGACGATTCCAATTTTCTGAAGAAAAAGCATAAATCGTTAAATATTTTATGCCAATTTCAATACAATTATCGGCTATTTTCTGCACATTGTCGGCGCCAATTTTATGTCCAACTTTAATGGGCAAAGATTTGCTTTTGGCGTAACGGGCATTACCATCCATTATTATTGCAATGTGGTCGGGAATTTTAGCCCCAGAATTTAGCGTTGTTTTTTTTGAAAAAATTTTTAGCACTAAGCTAAATTTTCATTAAATCTTTTTCTTTGCCTTCGACCATTTGATCGACTTTGGCAACGAATTCATCAGTGATTTTTTGAACAATATCAGTAAAACCGTGAACTTGATCTTTTGAAGCGCCGAGCTCTTTTTCATTTTTCTTAAAATCATCGAGGGCATCACGACGAATATTGCGTAGAGCAATTTTTTTATCTTCGCCATATTTTTTGGCAAGCTTGACTAAATCGCGACGACGCTCTTCGCTAAGTTTTGGAATTGAAATTCGAAGCAAAGTTCCATCAACCGCCGGATTAAAACCTAAATTTGAATTAGTGATGGCTTTCTCAACCGCTCTTACATTTTCGCGGTCCCAAACTTGAATCGAAAGCGTTGTCGCTTCAGGCACGGAGACGTTAGCTAATTGTGAAATTGGCATGAATTGACCATAAACTTCAACTCGAACCGTATCGAGTAAATTAGGGCTGGCGCGACCAGTTGAAATACTATCCAAATCTCTTTTTAAAGAACCAAGAGTGTCGTCCATTTTTTTACGAGCTTTATCGGCTAATTGATTTATCATAATTTAAAAATTTAATTGATTATTGTGAATTTTCCTTTGCCTAAAATAACTTCTTGAAGAGCATTTTGCTCTTTGATCGAGAAAACTATAATTGGCAATTTATTATCTTTGGCAAGCGTTATGGCGGTTTGATCCATAACCCTCAAATCTTGTTTTATAACATCGATATATTTAAGTTTTTCATAGCGAATAGCATTTTTATCAAGCTTGGGATCGGCGGAATAAACACCATCAACTTGAGTGCCTTTTAAAATAACATCGCAATTCATTTCAACGGCACGAAGAACCGCTGCCGTGTCGGTGGTGAAGAATGGATTACCCGTTCCCGCCGCAAAAATAACAATACGTTTTTTTTCGAGATGACGCGCCGCCCGTCTTTTTAAATAAGGCTCGCACACATTATTCATTGGAATTGCCGACAACATTCTTGTTTCAAGATTATGTTTTTCTAAAGCGCTTTGTAAGGCTAAACCATTGATGCAAGTGGCAAGCATGCCCATATAATCCGCCGTAACTCGCTCCATGCCTTCCGCCGCCTTTGAAACACCACGAAAAATATTGCCCCCACCAACAACGATGCTAATTTCGCAACCTAGTTCATAAGCGGAAATAACTTGTTGGCAAATTTTTTGAATGGCTTTGATATCGTGACCAAATTGAAGGTCGCCCATCATCGCTTCACCCGAAACTTTAAAAAGTATTCTTTTAAATTTTAATTCTGAATTCATGTGGATGTAAACTATGGATTAAAGCTAAAATTAAGTTAAATTGATTAATTTTTAAAAATCAATTTCAAACTCTAATTTATTTTTTTTAAAATGAACTATGTTTTTAAAAAAAATTAAAAATAAATTCCAAAAAAAATTTTAATTTTGCATAATTTTGCTAAATAATTCAGCCGGCAGGCTTCCACCCGTAATTTTTTGCGTTGGCGAATTATCATCATTGCCAATCCAAATTCCAACAATTTTTTCATCATCAAAACCTACAAACCAAGCATCACGGAAATTTTGACTAGTGCCGGTTTTGCCATAAATATTAGAATTAATATTGGCGATTTTTCCCGTACCACTTGCCACCACTTCTCTTAAAATAATTTTTGTCGCCTCAATCGCTTTTGCAGAAAAAATTTGCTCTAATTTGGAACCTGATTTTTGATATAAAATTTCATCATTTTGATTGCTAATTTGCGAAATTACATAAGGAATTACAGGCGTTCCATCATTGGCAATCGTGGCGTAAGAACTGGTAAGTTCAAAAAGCGAAACTTGCGAAGTGCCCAAAGAAATTGTTAAATCATGTTCATCAATTTTTGAAGTAATTCCACAAAATTTTGCGGTTTGCGCAATTTTTTTAGCTCCCAATTCTTTGGAAAGTTGAACCGCCACTGAATTTGAAGAATTGGCGAACGCTCTTTTTAAAGTAATTTCTCCCAAAAAACGGCTTTCATAATTGTCGGGAAGCCAATTATTTACCCTAACTTTTTTATCTTCAAAAACATCGTCAATTTTATAACCATTTTCAAATGCACTTAAATAAAGAAAGGTTTTAAACGCCGAACCGGCTTGACGTTTTGCTAAAATTGCTCGATTAAATTGCGATTGTTGATAATTATTGCCACCCGATAACGCTAAAACCGCTCCGCTCTTGTCCATAACCACTACCGCAATTTGGGCATTCAATAATTTTTCGGCATTATTTTTGCTAAATTTATTCAAAATTTCTTCCAAATTATTTTGTAATTTTTCATTTAAAGTTGTGGTAACTTTGAGAATTTTATCTTGAAAATTTTCTTTATTTATAAATTCAAAAATTTGTTGATAAGCGTAATCGGCAAAATAAAAACGTTGACCAAAATCTTCACGAAAAAATTCTTCATTATTTTCGTCATTTTTAAAATTTTTGTCCAAATATCCACATTCTTGCATCGCTCTTAATACAGTTCGGGTGCGTTTTTTGGCAAGTTCAGGATTGTTTTTTGGCGAAATTTTCGACGGCGCTTTTAACAATCCCGCAAGCAGTGCCGATTCTTGAATATTTAATTGTGCCACATCTTTATTAAAATATTGTTTGGAAGCGTTGCCGATACCATAATTATTTGATCCAAAATATGCTCGATTTAAATAAAAAGTTAGAATTTGCTCTTTGGTGAAATTTTTTTCAAGCTGAAGAGCGAGTAAGGCTTCTTGAACTTTGCGACGAAAAGTTTTTTCAGGTTTTAAAAATAATAATTTTGCCAATTGTTGAGTAATCGTGCTCCCGCCCTGCACTATTTTTCCAGCTTGTTTATTGGCAAAATAAGCGCGAATTATTGCCAAATAATCAATTCCGCCATGAGAGAAAAATTTACGATCTTCGGTCGCGATTACAGCATTTACGAGGTTGGTCGGCAATTCATAATAACTTACTTCGCTTTGATAAATCTCGCTACGATTGATAATTAAATTTTGATTGTCATAGTTTAGGCGCACAATTTGTTTAGAATTTTGATTTTCTAAATCGTCGAGACTTGGCATGCCGATGCAGTAATAAGTAGCAACTGCGCCAAAAGCCAATGCAAGCAGAATTGTCAAAAAAATAATAATTTTAACAATTGTTCTAAAACTAATTTTTTTCATAAAAAATGACAACCAAAAACAAAAACAATAAATTTATTTATAAAAATGAGCAAATATTAAATCATCACGAAGCCTTGATAAGCATTGATGAAAGAGGTTTTTTATTTGGTGATGGTTTGTTCGAAACTTGTCGATTTATTGATAAAAAAATTATAAATTTTGAAGCTCATTTAGCAAGACTCAAAATTGGATTGATAAATTTAAAATTAAACGCTGATTTTCAAAATATTGAAACAAAATGTTATAATCTAATAAAAAAGAATAATTTACAAGATGGAATAATTCGTATTTCTATAAGTCGCGGAATCGGCTCCAAAGGTTATTTACCAACCAATGAGAGCCCAAATTTAACAATTATTCAAACCAAGGAATTACCCGTCATGCCAAAAATTGCCAATTTAATGGTTTGCGATATCAATCCGCCAACTTTTAAATTCAAGTCCGCCAACGCTTTGCAATATGTTTTAGCTAAAATTTTTGCTCAGGAAAATAATTTTTACGATGCCATTATGCTCGATGAAAAAGGTTATATTTGCGAGACTTCTTCGGCAAATATTTTTTGGATAAAAGATCAAATTATTTATACTCCAAGCGATAATTTAAATATGGTTCGTGGCACAATCCGTCAGGCTTTGATTGAATTAAAAGATTTAAAAATTAAATGTGGAAAATTTAAAATTTCTGCCTTAAAAAATGCCGATGAAGTTTTTGTAACCAACTCAACTTTATTAATTTTACCAATTGATAAAATCGCATTTAGAAACAAAAAAGAAACAAGTGAAGTAAAATATAAAAAAATACTTGTTAAAAAAGTTATAAAGCTATTAAAAATAAGACTCGGTTTAATTTAATTAAATTTTTATAAATGTTTTTGACAAAAAAATACATTAAAAAAATTAACAAAAAGGCTTTCACGATAATAGAATTATCAGTTGTTATATTGGTAATTTCGGTGATGGTGGTTGGTGTCTTAACCAGCAAATCATTGATTGCAAAATCGCGACTCGCTAACGCTAAATCTCTAACCCGTCAATCAGTTATTAACGATATGGGTGATGATTTAATTGCGTGGTACGAAACCTCACTTGAAGGCAGTTTTAACCCCAGCGAAATAAAAAATGATGACTCTATAATCTCAAAGTGGAAAGATTCCAACAAAAATACCGTTAACAAAAATGATGCTACCGCGGTAGGTTCTCCGACATTGGTTCAAAATGTTTTTTATAATTCGATTCCGGGAGTTAGATTTACAGGCTCTCAATATTTCACTTTTAATGGATCAAAATTCGCTAAAAATTCTTACACGGTTTTTGTGGTTGAACAGAGGCGCTCTGGGATAAGTCAGAATTATTTTATAGCTGGTGCAAACTATGCGACAAATGGAAATTTGCATTTAGGTTATCGACATAACTCCATTATCACACAAGCTCATTACGCAAATGATTTTGACACGCCAAATATATTTGCAGACTATTCGCCCTCATCTATCACTCCCAGAATTCACACATTTTTATTTAATAATTCGATTGGGAAGCAATACACGTTAAATGGGAAAAACACCTACACTCACCTAAATCAAAGCTCACTTCAGTTGACACCATTGAACTCATTTAATAATGCAAGAGTTGGACTTTATAACGGCATCTACTATGTCGGTGATCTAGCAGAAATCATCATGTTTAAACGATCTTTAAAAACGGAGGAAGTAGAAGCGATTGAGAGTTATCTCGGTAGCAAATATGGCATTCCAGTTTCCTAATAAACCTAAATTTACTAACTTTAACTTAAAATATTTATGAAAAAAAATAAAGCATTTTCACTTGTAGAATTATCGGTAGTGATACTGATAATTGGTATTCTAGTTGCAGGTGTTACGCAAAGCGGAAGACTAATTAGACAAATCAAATTATCAACAGCTCGTTCGATAACCGCCTCTTCGGATGTGGCATCAATTCGTGACGTAACCGCTTGGTTTGAAGCATCAACCGATGGAATCTTTGTTGACATTAATGGCGTAACTGACGTTGAAAATAACGCACAAATAGCAACTTGGAATGATATTAATCCACAAAAACCAAAGGGTGATCGCCCAGTTTTAAAAGCTCCTAACCTAGCTGCAGATACAGCAAAAAAACCAAAATATATTACCAATGGTATCAACGGAATTCCATCAGTTTATTTTGATGGCACAGATGATTATGTTTTTTCCACAGATAGTCCAACTATGCCTTTAATTTCTGGAGACAAAACATATTCAATGTTTGCAGTATTTAGAGCTGACCTTGATAGTGCTAAAAGAAAAGCTATAATTACACAAATTGGAGCTGATGGAGCCTTGGTAGACAACAAATTTGTCTCAATTGGTTTTATTGGGGACGCTACAAACAATGGTTTACCAGGTTTTATAACGGACAATACACAAAAAAATAATAATTGGATTAAAGGAACTGCAATCAATGATCAAACTGATTATATTGTTGGTGTTCTTGCCGATCTAACTGCAACTACTATAAATCAAGGTTCTGCTAAAA
>CAXNDB010000055.1:0-5919 GCA_964201025.1 Rickettsiales bacterium UBA1997
GATTAGTAATAAAAATTTTGGCAACTTTTTGCGAGATAAGGCTATAAACTATGGCACGACAAGCTCCACCGGCACCAATTAAAAAGCATTTTTTGTTAGAAAATTCATAATTTGGACAATGATTATAAAAATTTTTAATAAAACCTTCGGCATCAGAATTATGTCCAAAAAATTTACCATTTTGCATGATGATTACGGTGTTGACGGCTTTGGTAATTTGTGCGGTTTTACTGAGGTGATGACATAAATTGTAAATTTTTTCTTTGTGCGGAATGGTGATATTAAATCCAGCTAAATCTTGTTTATCAACAAGATTCGCTATTGATTCTTCAAAATTTTCGTTAGGAATTGCAAAAGCTTCGTAAGTTCCATTAATTTTATATTTCTTTAAATAGAAATTATGAATTGTTGGTGAGAGTGAATGAGAGATTGGGAAGCCTACAACCCCAGCTTTAATCAATTTTTTGGAGCTGTGTTTTAAAAAAGAATTTTTCACTTATATCTATTCTTTTTTATCGGTTGCATCCGCTTGTTTTTGAGCTTTTAACGAGGCGTAATCTGGCATGTAAGGCTCTTGATGTGGAATCTTAATTTTAGGCAAAAGTCGGGTAGTAAAAAATTTATCATTGTAATAAGTGATTTTTTTGCACTTAACCGGTGGTTGTGATTCGATCAAAAGAATTTGGTCTTCACGCGAAAGTTGAATCACCTCTTGAGGCAATATTAGAGCCCTTTGGACGTCGGAGACGTGAAGCGAACGTGCACCGGGATTTAGATCGAGATATTTTGGTTTATTATAAGAAATTTGCGTCGCGGTTTTGTTGCCAACTAATTGTGAAATCAAATTGGCGGTTTCCATATTGTTGGCGGCAAAAGTTATGCGATAAGTTGAGTTTGATAAAAACGAGTTCATACCACTTTCTTCGTAAATTCCTTTGAGCTGTTCGGTATCTTGAATGATTAAAAATAAACGGACGCGATAACCACGGAAATAGGCGATACCGGCTAAAAATTGTTCCATTTTGCCTAGCGTTGGGAACTCATCCATCATCATCAAGACGCCGAATTTTTCATTGGGGCGAGGCATTTTAGCGGTAAAAAATGATGCAGCTTGTTGATAAAACATACCCATCAAAGGTTTTAAACGTGAAATGTTATCTGGTGTTAAGCCAATATAGGCGGTATGTGGGGACAGTTTAAATTCATGTAAATTAAAATCTGAAGTTGCTGTCGTGGTGTCGATTAGCGGGTTGGCCCAAAGTTCGAGCGACGAGTTGGCTGTAGAAGTAACCGAACCACGTTCTTTGTCAGGTTTTTGCAAATAAGAAGCGATATTCATGTAAGAAACTGGGTGAATTTTTTTGCCCATTGTGTCAAGAACTACCGCTAAATTATAGACCACATCATCATTTCTCAGGGTTCGCACAACTTCGCCAAGAGTGCAGGGACGATCTTCTGCAGCCACTAAAAATAGCATAACGCCGGCCAACAAAGATCTCGCTTCATTCTGCCAAAATTCTTGTTCGGGCAATAAAAAGTTACAAATTTTTTGCACATCATCGACCATTTGTCCGGGTTTTGTGCTAATCCAATCCATGGGGTTGTAGCAATGGCTAATTCCGTCAGGATCCGCCGGATTCCACAAAAAAACTTTTTGTTTTAAATTTTTGCGACGCCAACCCGAAGTTAATTCGTAGTTTTCGAGTTTAATATCGTGAACAATAACCGAGTCGGTCCAAAATAATAAATTAGGAATTACGAAGCCCACACCTTTACCAGAACCCGTTGGAGCGAATAAAAGAATGTGTTGATAACCCTCAGCAATTAAGTGTTCGTTGTGAAATTTACCGAGCAAGACCCCAGTTTTAGCGCGCAAACCCATCTTTTTAATTTCGGCATCGCTTGCCCAATGAGCGTCGCCATGAATTGATTCAGGTTTTTTAAATGGTCGCCAATCCATAATTGGAGCACGAAAAATCCATGCAATTGATAAGAAAATTAAATAAGGAATTAAAGTCGCCAACCATAATTTTAAAATAAAGCCATTACCACTTTTTAAAGTAAGAATATCACGTTTTTCAAAATAAAATTTCCAATAATACACCATATTTTTATGAATGGCGATGAATTGATTAACGATGTCTTTGGAAAAAAAAGCATCGATGGTTTTTAAATCTTTGGAAGTGCTAAATAATAATAAAAAACCTGAAATATAATAACATATTGCCAGAAGAAAAATAGCAACTAAAGCCATGCTGGAGAAGTTGCGAAAGTTTCTCAGTAATGGATTGTCGGCAACTGAATTTGACATTTAATTTCGTGGATTTATTTAATGATTTAAAATTAATTTTAGCTATTTTTATAAAAATATTTAGAATAAATCAATCAAAAAGTTTTTTATTTTTAAAAAAAATTTTAAGAATTAATGAGTAAAAATATCGATATTAGCAAAATTTTGTAAATCAAGCTCAACTCGCGTTGGTAAAAAATTTACACAAGCTTGAAAAATTTCAAAACGATTTTCACGAATCAACATTTTGTTAAGTTTTTCTTTTAAAGCATGAAGATAAAGCACGTCAGAAGCTGCATATTCAATTTGTTTTTCGGATATTTCGCCATTGCCCCAATCAGAACTTTGTTGTTTTTTAGAAATTTCAACGCCGAGCAATTCTTCGCAAATTGATTTTAAGCCATGCGAATCGGTGTAAGTGCGGATTAAACGTGAGGCAATTTTTGTGCAATAAATATTTTTAATATTAACGTTCAAATAATGCTTAATTGAAGCTAAATCAAAGCGGGCAAAATGAAAAATTTTTTCAATTGAATCATCGTTTAAACTTTTCTTAAGATTTGGCGCATCATATTTATTTTGTTCGAATTGAATAACATGAGCATTGCCATCACCACCTGATATTTGTAGGAGGCAAAGGCGATCACGATGAATATTTAGACCCATGGTTTCGGTGTCAATTGCTACTGATTTAGTGAAATTTATATTGGATGGAAGGTCGTTTTTGTGAAAAAAAATTGTCATTTTTGGTAAAAAATTATTAAGTTTTTAAAAATATTTTTAGAAATTTATTTAATTAATTTTTCTAAAAAATTTTCATTTAAATTTGGCAAAGCCGAATTAATTTCAAGCATTTCTGCCATTTCGCCATTGCAATGCAAAACTAAGTCGCAACCAGCTTCAAGAATTGCTTTTGTTTTAACCGCGAAGCTTTGAGTGAGAGCCTTCATCGAGATGTCGTCGCTCATTAAAATATTTTCAAAACCGATTTCGTGACGAATTAAATCGATGGCATTTTTGGAAATTGTAGCACAATTATTTTTATCGATGGCATTGTATAAAATATGTGCAGTCATCGCAAATTTTTGTGAATTTAAAGCTTTGAATGGAGCAAAATCAACTTCACGAAGTTCTTGCAGTGAAGCATCAACAATTGGAAGCTCTAAATGACTGTCGCAAGCACCGCGACCATGTCCCGGAATGTGTTTGATGACGGGATAAACTCCGCAACTTAAAAGCCCTTTGCAAACTTCAATTCCAAGTTCAGCGACTTGGTGCGGATTTTCTCCGAAGGCGCGATCTCCTATTACTTTGTGCGTTTTTGGATTCAGAACATCAAGGACGGGGGCACAATCGACATTTATTCCGACTTCGATTAAATCACGAGCAATTTGAGCGTAATTTTCGAATAATTTTTGCTTGGCATTATGTGGATTTTGTTGATAAAGATCAGCGAAATATTTGCCAGCTGGATAGGCGTTCCAGATCGGTGGGGCAAGTCTTGCAACTCTTCCACCTTCTTGATCGATTAAAATCAAAACTTCACCTTCCATTAATTCGCGAAGTGAATCGGTTAGATTTTTTAATTGAATTTTATCAACAATATTGCGTGAAAATAAAATGAAGCCAATGCAAGAATTTTTTGAAAAAAAATATTTTTCTTCATCATTTAAAGAAGTGCCTTTGATGCCGTAAATAACTGGCTTAAAAAGCTTTTTATTATTGGCAATTTTTTGTAAAAGTTGCGACATTTATAAAATACCTTTAGTTGAATTTACCGCATTTTTCTTGCGTTCATCGATTGAAATTGCTTGACGCAATGAGCGAGCAAAAGCTTTGAAACATGATTCGATAATGTGATGGTTGTTGGTTCCGTAAAGATTTTCGAGATGCAAATTACAGCCAATTGCCTGAGCGATCGCAAAGAAAAATTCACGAAATAATTCACAATCCATTTCACCAATTTTATCGCGTTTAAATTCAACATTAAAAATTGGGTAAGCGCGACCAGATAAATCAAGCACCGAACGACTAAGAGTTTCATCCATCGGCACATAACTATGACCAAAACGAGTTATGCCGATTTTGTCGCCCAAAGCTTTTTTAATAGCCTCACCAATAGCGATTCCACAATCTTCAACCGTGTGGTGAAAATCGATATGTAAATCACCAATCGCCTCAATTTTGAGGTCAATTAAACTGTGATGAGAAAGTTGCTCGAGCATGTGATTAAAAAAACCAATACCAGTTGAAACCGCGTAAACTCCGGTTCCATCGAGATTGACTTCGACTTTAATTTTTGTTTCTTTGGTGTTGCGTTCAATTAAGGCTGTGCGCATTTTTTTTATTATTTTTTTAAATTTTCGGCAACGAAATCCCAATTTATTAAATGATTTAAAAAGGTGTCGATGTAGCTCGGACGAGCATTTTGGAAATCAAGATAATAAGCGTGCTCCCAAACATCCATAGTCATTAAAGGCTTGGCGGAAGTGGTTAAAGGCGTTTCAGCATTACCAGTTTTTATAACTTTTAATTTGCCCGAATCAAGCACTAACCATGCCCATCCCGAACCAAATTGGGTTGCACCGGCGTTTTTAAATTCAGTGACAAAATTTTCGTAAGATCCAAAATCAGCTTCGATTTTTGCCAAAACTTCACCACTCGGTTTGCCACCGCCATTTGGCTTCATTGAATGCCAGTAAAAAGTGTGATTCCAAACTTGAGCAGAATTATTGAAAATTCCCGCTTTGGTTTTATCATTGGCGGAAATTTTGATGATTTCTTCAAGCGATTTGTTAGCGAAATCCGTTCCAGCAATTAAGTTATTAAGATTGGTAATATATGCTTGATGATGTTTACCATAATGATAATTAATGGTGTTTTCAGAGATGTGCGGTGCAAGAGCATTTTTGCCATAAGGCAATGTTGGTAATTCAAAAGGCATGTTTTTTCTCCCAAAAATATTTTTTGTTAAAGTTGTGTTGTGCGACAAAGCTTTGATTTTGCAAGCACCAAGCATTAAGATTGGTGAAAGTGTTAAAGCTTTGATGAATTTTCTTTTTGACATTTTCATAAATTTAATCTTAATTTTTATGCTTTGGCATGTCAATTTTATTTTTTAAATTTTTTGGTTTAAAGAATTTTTATAAATATTTTTTAGTAAAATGAAAATAGCACATATTATTTTAACATCACAGAATGGCGGAGCGGAGAAGGTTTTTATTGATTATATTGGAGTTTTAAAAAATATTGGTCATGAAAATTTTGCGATTATAAAAAATGATGCACCATATTTTTCTAAACTAGAAAATCTTCAAATTAAAACTCAAAAAATTGTTAATAAATTTGGTTATTACGATTTTTTGGCAAGTAAAAAAATTAAAGATTTTATTGAAGAAAATAAAATTGATATTGTAATTGCCCACGCATGAAAATCAATGGTTTTAGCCTATAAAGCACTTAAAAAAATTACTAATAAAAAAGTTATTTTAGTGGCGGTTAATCACAGCTATAATATAAAAAGATCTTTATGTGCTGATATAATTTTTTCAGTAAATAAAGAAATTTTTTTTAAAACAATTGATAAAAAAAGAGCTCCCGAAAATAGTTTTATAATCAACAATGCCATT
>CAXNDB010000056.1:0-5859 GCA_964201025.1 Rickettsiales bacterium UBA1997
AACTGGAGCATTATAAGTGGTAAGGCTTTGGAAAATATACTCACCAGGGTCATTGCTAAGATCCCCATTTTGAAGAACACTAACGCTTACAGATTTAATCGTTATTGGCTCTGGCTTTTGATTTTCAGGATCTTGAATTGGCATTACAAAACTTCCGGGCCCAGAGAGGATTGGAGTAGGGGAAGTGGGGGAATTATCACCACCATCAGAGCTACCATCCCCATGGCTTGAATTGCTTAGGGATTCCGACTTATCTTTACTTAATTTTCCGCCACCACTAGATTTAAAACAATCCCCCAAATTAAAGCAACCTCTTAAAGAAAAGCCTCTCAAAGCACTAAAACAATTAGAGCTTATAGATGAAAAATTAATCGAAAGACATCTAGCCGTTGCCATAAAATAAAAAACTTTTAATTAAATTGTTAATAAACCAATAAAATGTTTATAAAAAAAATAATTAACTAGTAAATTTTTATTCTACAAAAAATAGGTAAATTATAAAATTAGCATCAAATTATAACAAATACCAAATTATATTTCAAATTTTCGCTTAGATTTTCTTAATATTTTTAAACCAATAAATAACGAACTGCTTTGTCGCCACCACTTGGTGCTTCAGGGCTCGGAGTGGGGGATGGGTATCTCGATTCATTCTGAATTGAATTATCAACTCGACTTGGGGATTGAGAAATTTCAACCCCATCCATCGAAGAAGGAACTCCGTCTCGCCTTCTAATAGGCATAAAACCCGCACCAAAAACAATTTGCTCAGGAGGTGGCGACGGTTCTTTGCTAGTTTCAAAATTTATTTGCTCATATGGTAAAGGTGTTGCCGATGTCGAGGGCGGAATATCCCATACACTCTGCCCCCAATATTGTTGTTGATTAAACATTTGAGCTTCTTGAGTTAAAATAGTCGATTGAAATTGTCTAGGAGCTTCTTTAATTGGAATTGGCAACTGAAATCGCTCTTGGACTACCAGCGCTTGGGCTTGGGCTTGATCCTCTTGAACTAGAGGTTGAAATTCTACCAATTGATTAGTTGAAATTGGTCTCTGATAAAGCTCTGAATTTTTTGGAGGCGATATTTTAGCTGGATTTACGAAAACTAACATGTTTACTGGACTAATATTAGTGGGAATTTGAGTGGCATTTACAGCATCATATCCATCGCTTTGCGTTAGGCTATCTTGTTGAACAAAAACAAGCGCTCCGCTAACGACCGGTTTTTTATCCTGACTATTTTCAAGAATTGAAGGGGGTGGAAAACATGAAGATAAACAAGTAGAGCAAAATTTCATAAAAAATGATTAATTAAAATATTATATTTTTTAAATAATAATTTTTATAAAATTATTTACAAATATAAAAGAGATATTTTTTTAATTAAAAGTTTTTTATGTTTTCATTCCAATATTTATCGGAAATAATTTCATTAATTCTGGAAATTGTTCGCGAAAAATAAGGCGCAAATTCATTAATTTTTTTCAAATTATTCAAGTTTGTTTTTGAAATAATCATTAATAAAATTTTGTTCTCATAAACTTCATCGATAAATAAAGTAAAACGTCTAATTTCATTGATTTCACTGGCTTGAAGCGCTGGAATTTTTTGCAAAAAAATTATATTAAATTTTTGACAAATTTCTTTGAAATCCGCCGAAGAATAATGTTGATTGCACAAATCTTCGAAATTAAAAATCGCAATATTTTCAAAGGCTTTTTTTACAATTATTTCACGTCCCCAAGATTTAATTTTTATAGTTTTTTTTGTTTTATTTTTTGTTAAATCGGCAATAATTTCTTGAAAAATTTCTCGATTTTTTTGATTAGAAACAAAAAATCTTTTGGTTAATTTAGTGCGATTATGCGATCTATAATCAACTGCGGAATTTAAATTCAAAACCTCAATTTTTTTTAACAAAATTTTATTGACGAACTCAAGAAATACCTCTCTTTGTAAACCATTTTTATAAAGATTTTGTGGATGTAGATTTGAAGTAATTACTACCGTCATTTTTCGCGAAAAAAAATATTCAAAAATCCTCGCAAGTAGCATGGCGTCAGCAACATCGAGCACTTGGAACTCATCAAAACAAATTAATTTTTGATCGGTAATAATTTCTTGCAAAGCTTCAATTAAATCATCGCCATTTTTTTGATGATTTTGACGAATTTTATGCAAAGTTTTATGAATTAAAATCATAAAACTATTAAAGTGAAAATAAATTTTTGGTGCTCTTTGAATTTTTTCATAAAAATTTTTCATCAACATGGTCTTGCCTCGACCGACATCGCCATAAATATAAAAACCAAAAAATTCATTTTGCGTTGCAGATTTTTTAAAAAATTGGAATAAATTTTTTTTAAAATCGCCTTCAGCTTGATGTTTATCAAGGCTTTGAGCCAAATTATCAAGCTGATTTTGAATAATTAATTGTGCTTCGTCTAAATTCATTTTGTTGAAAAAAAAATTTAAAAATTTAAATTGCAGTTAAGCTTTTAAAAAATAAAATGCTTTTTAGGTTTGGTTATTAATTTTAATTTCGATTCCTTACAAAGCCAATAAATTATTTAATTTCGAAGATTTAATTTGCAAAATATCATGAATATTAATTTCGACATAATTTCAGTTTTAATATTTTTACCTTTAATTTCGGCAATCCTTATTTTGCCTTTAAAAGTTAAAAATAATTTATTTTACTATAGTTACGGCTGTTTTTTTAGCATTATAAATTTTATTTTATCAATAGTCGCCATGACTTCTTACGATTGGCGTAAAGGCGGTTTTCAATTTCAAAGTATTTTTAAAATTTTCGCTGAAACCGACATAAAATATTTCGTCGGAATTGACGGCTTATCAATCACTATGATATTTTTAACGGCACTTTTAACACCAATTTGTTTCGTCATTTCATACAAAACCATCACTAATCGCGTCAAAGAATTTGTCGTCGCTTTTTTATTAATCGAAGCCCTCGTCATCGGCGCTTTTTCTTCTCTCGATTTATTATTTTTCTACATTTTTTTCGAAGCAACTTTAATCCCAATGTTCTTGGTAATCGGCATTTGGGGCGGAGAGAATCGCATTTACGCTTCTTATAAATTTTTCATTTACACTTTAGCGGGCTCGGTATTTTTCTTGATCGGGATTATTTTAATTTTCTTATTCACCAAAACCACGGATGTCATAATTCTAACCAAAAATTTAAAAGAATTTTTTCCGCTAAATTATCAAATATTATTTTTCGTTTTATTTTTTGCGTCTTTTGCCATCAAAGTTCCGATGTTTCCATTTCACACTTGGCTTCCAGACGCTCACGTTCAAGCACCAACAGCAGGTTCGGTAATTTTAGCGGGCATTTTAATTAAACTTGGAGCCTTCGGATTTTTACGTTTTTCGTTGCCATTTTTTCCACTCGCTTCGCAATATTTTGCCGACACAATTTTTGCACTAAGCGTTATCGCTATAATCTACGGCTCGTTCGTCGCTTTGATGCAAGAAGATATGAAAAAAATGATCGCTTATTCTTCGGTTGCTCACATGGGCTTCGTCACCATGGGCATCTTCAGCCTTACGCATCAAGGGATAGAAGGTGCCATCATGCAAATGATTAGTCACGGTATAATTTCTTCGGCGTTATTCATTTGCGTTGGCTTCATTTACGATCGCCTCCACACCAAGAAAATCAAGGATTTGGGCGGTATCGCTTCCAAAATGCCAAATTTTGCGATGTTGGCGATGATCTTCACCATGGGCTCGGTGGGCTTACCAGGAACCAGTGGTTTCGTCGGCGAATTTCTTACCATCATCGGCACTTTTAAAGTCAATAAATCAATCGCACTTTTAGCAGGTTTTGGTGTTATTTTCGGAGCTTGCTATATGCTTTGGCTCTATAAAAGAGTGTGGTTTAGCGAAATTCATAATGAAAAAATTGAAAAAATTTCTGATTTAAATTTCTGCGAATTTGCAGTGCTTTTGTCGCTAGCGATTATGGTGATTGCGCTTGGAATATTCCCAAGTTTAATTTCGAATTTCTTTAGTGAACAATCAATGCAACTTAGTGTTTTTGTTAATACTTTGACGCCTTTAAAATAATATTCTTAACTATTTTTAAACATGAAATTTTCTTTGTTAATACCAGAATTAATTTTATTTTTCGGAGCCTTATCAATTTTAATGCTCGATGTTTTTTTTAACAAAAAAAACCAAAAATTTATTTACTTCGCACATTTTTTCTCGCTAGCAATTTGTGGCTTGGCACTATCTTTCGCCGTAAAATCTTTTGGCGCTCCCGAAATTGCTTTCAACAATATGCTCAACGCCAAAGCCATTATTTCATTCACTAAATGTATCGCAATTTCATTACTCGTTGTCATAATTTTAATCTCGGTTCGTTTTGTTTTTTTACTCGAGAAATATAATTCCGAATTTTTGGCTTTATTGATGATTGCCACCGCCGGCGGCTTAATCATGATTTCCGCCAATGATTTATTGTTATTTTATTTAGGCCTAGAGCTTCAAGCTTTGTCGCTTTATCTTTTAGCTTCGTTTAACGTTAAATCCGCCAAATCTTCCGAAGCCGGTATCAAATATTTTATTCTCGGAAGCCTTGCTTCGGGATTATTATTATTCGGAATTTCTTTAATTTACGGCTATTCGGCGACCACAAATTTCAGCGTTCTTCAAGAATTTATTGGCAAATTAAAGCCCGAAGAAATGCCAATCGGCATAGTTTTTGGTATGGTGATGGTGGCAACGGCGATGTTTTTCAAAATCTCGGCCGCACCTTTTCATATGTGGGCACCCGATGTTTATCAAGGGGCGCCGACCATCGTTTTAGCATTTTTCGGCACCGTTGTAAAATTTTCGGTGGTTATGTCATTAATATTTTTATCACTCAATATTTCTTGGGTTATATTAAGTAAAATTTTATTAATCGTCGCCCTCACCTCGATTATCGTCGGCAGTTTCGGCGCGATTTTTCAAAAAAATCTTAAACGCCTTTTTGCTTTTAGCTCAATAACTCATATCGGTTTTGTCCTACTCGCTCTATCTCCTCTTGATAAATCAATTTTCAATTCATGTATTTTTTACATGATAATTTATAGCATTATTTCACTCGGAACTTTTAGTTTTTTAACCATCATGCGTTCACCGCAAGAAGTTGAAAATGATGAAACCGACGCCAAAACTTTTGACATTTCTTCACTTGCTGGACTTGCTAAAACTAATCCGTTAATGGCTTTTTCTTTGGCAATTTTAATGTTCTCGACCGCTGGAATTCCGCCACTTGCCGGCTTTTTTTCAAAATTTTATATTTTAAAAAGCGCCATCACTTTTAGTCTTTTGCCTTACGCTATCATTGCCGTAATTTTTTCGGCGATTTCGGCCTTTTATTATTTACGCATCGTCAAAATTATGTATTTCGATGAGCCCACTGGCAATCTCGAAATTGAAGATTTCGGCAATGCCCGTTTGATCGTTTTCGTTAGCGCTCTCGCCAATATCGCCTTAATTTTTGCCATCGATCCAATTATGAATAGCATCACCAATTTTTTAAATTAATACATGGTCACATCAACTCGCAAAAACGATATTCCTCTTAGTGGCGAAATCATCGTCGCCCCAGATAAATCAATCTCGCATCGCTCAATAATTTTTGCTTCACTCGCCAATGGTAAAAGTAAAATTTATAATTTACTCGAAGGCGAAGATGCTTTAAAAACCATGAATGCCATGCGTTTAATGGGCGTCGAATTTACCAAAAAAGAAAATTTTTACGAGGTCAATGGCGTTGGGATTGTTGGCTTGATGGAGCCTAGCGATATTCTCGATATGGGCAATTCAGGAACTTCA